>PMLH01000223.1 GCA_003159055.1 Myxococcales bacterium | reverse complement strand
TCCTTGAGCATGGTCTGCCCAGGATCCGAGCACATGTACTTGTATTCGACGGCGTGAACCACGCCGGGCATGTCCAGCGCCGCCTTGGCGACGGCGGCGACATCCACGGTACCGGCGATGTTCTCGCCGCAGTGGCAAACGAAAACGCCAACGCGTGACATCGTTACTCCTTATTGCCCCGCCGCAGGTACGGCTGGCGTGGCTGCCGGGCTGGCGGCAATGGCTTTGGCCGGGAACTTCACCGGCACGAAATGGCGACCAAGGCCGAGCTTCTTGCCGGGGATTCCGAGGGCAAGGCCGACGACTTGGGTGATGTACAGGACGGGAATGCTGGTCTTCTGTTCCAGGCGCTGATTGATTTCACCGCGTCGCAAGTCGAGGTTGGAATGGCACATCGGGCAGGCGACCACGACCGCCTCGGCCTTACGGGCGACGGCGTCTTGCAGAATGTTCGCGCCCAGGCGCCCGACCACCGACGTCTTCGACAGCGAGAACGAAGCCCCGCAACACTCGGTCTTAAAATTCCAGTCGATGGTCTTGCCGCCGACAGCTGCCACCAGCTTGTCCATTTCCACCGGATCCTCGGTTCGGTCGAAGCCGGTGATTTTCGCTGGGCGCACCAGCAAGCAGCCGTAGTAGCAAGCGACCGTCTGTTCGAACTTCTTCGTCACCTTGGCCGCGATGGAATCGCTCACCTGCGCCAGCAGCTGGACCACGTTCAGCACGCGCGGAAGCTTGTCGACCTTGGTCTGCAGGATCTTTTCCACCTGCGCCCTGGTTTGCGCGCTGGTTTCAATCTCGTGCTTCGCCGTCGCCAGGCGGTTGTAGCAGGCCGCGCACGGGGCCATCACTTGATCCAGCTCGGCCTTCTGCGCCTTCAAGAGGACGTTGGTCGGCAGGGCCACCGACACCAGGCGGTCTGTCATGTGGCCCGAGCTCGACCCGCAGCAGGTCCACTCGGGGATCTCGCAGAGCTCGATGCCGAGCGCTTTCGCCACCGCATCCATCGATTCGCCGAAGTCGCGTCCGGTGCCCGCCAGGGAACACCCTGGGTAGTAGCCGACCTTCATTGCTGCGACTCCTTCTTCACCGCCCGAGCGCGGGCGAAAATTTCTGCCACCTCGCGCTTGTTGGCGCCGCCGTGGGGCAGAAGGCCAATCTTGCCCTTGAAAAACATGGTCGGGGCGATGCCCAGATCCTTGAAGAAGTGCCCGGTGCGCAGCTTGTAGTCGCCGATCATGCCGAGCTCGAACAGGCGTCCGGCCTTCTCCACCGAGTTCATGAACGCCTTGTGGAAGGCGACCACGTCGTCGGCGTCTTGGTTGGCGAGGTTCCGCGCCAGGGCTTCTTGGCGCAGGAAATCCATGGTGCGCGGCAGGTCGACTTCCTGCGGGCAGCGGGTGACGCAGGTTTCGCAGCCGATGCACATCCAGATCGACATCGATTTCAGCGCGCGTTCTTCGTGCTTGGGCGATTCGGTCTGCAGCAAGCGCAAGACCTGCGACGGCGCCACGTCCATGTCCTCGGCCGCGGGGCAGCCAGCTGTGCACTTGCCACACTGGTAGCAGTCTGCGACGCTGACTTCGCCCTCTTTCTCAAGTCGTGCCGCCAAACTGTGGCCGGCCGACGACGATTCGTGATGGCTACTCATGTGCTACTCCTGGCCGGCGGGCCGACCTGCTCTGCACGTGAAGTATGCCCCCATTTCAGGTCCGTTGTGCGTTTTTTCACAGCGCTTTGTAGTGCAGCAATTCGGCGCGCAATATGGTGCCCAATTCTGCCGTCCGCTGTATGGTCGCACCATGTGGGTAGGAATTGTCCTGGCTGCCTTGACGGTCGGTGAGCTCGCAGCCGATCCGCATCCAGAGGGGCCATGCCCCAGTCGGGCCGACGTCGAAGCCGAGCTCGCGCGGGTGGGCGCCGTCGGCGTTGCGCCCCCCGATGTCTCGGTCGTGGGCGACCGCATGCACGTCGTTCTGCGCGGGCGAGACGGCGCGACCGTCGGCAGCCGCGAGGTCGAGGTGCCCGAGACCTGTTACGAGCGCGCAACCGTGGCCGCGGTTTTCGTGGCGACCTGGATGGGCATCTGGCCCGAGGCACCGAAGGCGGCGGCCGCGCCGCCACCAGCTCTTCCCTCACCCCCGGCAGACACACTCTCTGCGCCCGTTCCTTCCTCTATGTCTTCGGGCGCCAGCCCCACCGAAATCGGGCTGGCCGTGGTGGGCGCCCACGACGGGAATGCGGCTGCGCTTGGGGGCGCAATCGAGGTGAGGCGACAATTGGTGGGTCCCTTGCTCGGATGGGCTGGCGTCAGCGCGACGACCGAGCGCGACCGCAGGGTCGGGCCCGCGGCGGGCGGCTACCTCCGGCCGGCGCTGGATCTCGGCCCGGCGTTCCGCCTTGGCGGCGGTCGAGTGCAAGCCGACCTCGCGGCGTCGGGTCGCCTTGGAGTTCTGATCCTGCGCGGCAAGGACCTGCCGGTCACGCATCAAAAGGTCCACGTGGTTCCTGGCGTAGCAGCCCAAATGCGCGTGGTGATCGCAGGAGAGCGACTGTCGCCCTTCGTGGTCGTCGGCGGCTGCTACTGGTTTGGGCAGCAACAACTGTGGATCGAGAATGAGCTGACGGCGACAGCGGATCTGCCGCGTTGGGATGTGGAGGCCGGCCTGGGGCTGTTCTGGGCGCCATGACGAAAGGTCGGGGCCGAAGCCGTCACCAGAGGTAGGTCAGATGCAGGCGCACCCCGATCCACCGGATCTGTCGACCATCTACCGAACCCATGTTCGGGACGTCGCCCGTTGGGCCGAGCGGCTGGCCGGCCCTGGGTTCGACCTGCCCGACTTGGTGCACGAGGTGTTCGAAATCGCGCAGCGCCGGCTGCCGTCGTTTCGTGGTGAATCCAGCCTTTCGACCTGGCTGTTCGGGATCACGGAAAAAGTCGTGTGCCATCGTCGCCGCAAGGATCGTCTGCGCCACTGGCTGGTCGGGTCGGCAAACGACGTCGCCAGACACGCACCGGCGCCGGGGCCAAGCCAGCACGAACAACTCGAAAGGAAAGAGCGGATCGCGCGCGTGTACCGTGTGCTCGACCAGCTGCCCGAGCGCGACCGGCAGATCCTGATCCTGTTCGAGCTGGAAGAGCTGTCGGGCGAGCAAATCGCGACGCTGCTCGGGATCAAGGTTGGAAACGTCTGGCTGCGCATGCACCGCGCGCGCGAACGTTTCTTGAAAGAGTTTCAAGAACTCGAACCAGGAATTGCCGCCAGCGACGCGATCGCGAATCGATCCGGCAATGGGAGGTACGGCCATGCAGGCTGAGGAAAAGCAGATGCAGCGACTGGGGCAGGGCGGGAAAAACGTTTCGCCGCTCGAAGCGCGTGCCGGGGCCTTTCTCGGCGAGGCGCGGTCCACGGTTGGGCTGAGTGACGTCGAGATCGGGACGATCGAGCGCCGCCTCTCGCGTCCGGGGCGCGGTCGACGCGGAGTGCTGCTATGGCCGGCCCTGGCCGCGATCGCCATGATGCTGGCTGCAGGCAGCGTGACGGCCCTGGTCGGCGGTTGGCGCCCGCGGCTACCGTTCGTCGGCCGCGCGTCCGAGACGGAAGCGCCCTCGCCGGCGCGGCCCGCGAAGGTGCGCCCCACCCACAAGTCCGTGGGCGAGACGGACGGCACAGCCAGCGAGCCAAGCACCGCGCCGCCAAGTGAAGCACCGGCGGTGACGGAATTCCCGGCAGCGTCAGCGACGACGCCGGCACCCGAGCCGCGTCCGTCGCCCGTCGTGCGGCGAGCGCCTCGCCAGGAATCCTTTCCCGCGCCTTTGTCCGGGGCCCCGGCCGACAGCCTCCCAAGCGAAGGCCCGCTTTCCACCGAGGCGCGCTCGTTGGCAGACGCGCTTGCGCGATGGCGTCGCGATGGCAACGGCGAGGCCGCCCTGGCGCTGCTCGCTGCACACGAGCGTCGCTTTCGGAACGGCACCTTTTCGGTCGAGTGCAGGGTGGCCCGGGCCGAGATTCTGCTCGCCCTCAAGCGGCGCGATCAGGCGCTGGTGGTGCTCGACTCGCTCAGCTTGGCGGGGCTTCCACGTGCGCGCGAGATCGAAACCATTCGCGGTGAGCTGCGCGCGCGAGATGGACGCTGTCAGGATGCGCGCGCGGATCTTGCGCGCGTGCTTGCTGGCGGCGGCGACGACGACCTCGGCAGGCGCGCGACTCGCGCCCTGGCGAGCTGTCCCTGACGCCTGAACGGCCGACCCACCTTGGGGCGCTGTTGAGTGATCGCGCAACCACGGCCCGGCTGCGGTTGCGAAGCGAACAGCCTACTTTGTTGACGACGGCAGCGAGCGGTCACGATCTGGCCGCGCGCCGCGCGCCCGCACTTCGGCGATATACTGCCTGACGACCCCCTCGACCGACTCGTTGAAGTACACACGGCCGTCGGCAATTTCGCGCAGCGCGGTGACGCCCGGCTTGTTGTCGCACTTCACGAGGGGCATGGCACGGCCGGCAAGCTGACGTGCGCGGTCCGCGCCCAGAATGACAAGCGCGAAGCGGTTTTGAACTTTCTCCAAGCAATCTTCAACGGTTACACGAGCCAAAGGAGCCTCCGAGACAAAGTGCGAAGAGCCGGAATATTAGGCCGGAACCCGCCAAAGTCAAGGGACGTCACGTCTGCGCTTGATTGCCGAAGGCACGCCTGATGACTGAGGCGACACAGTCGGGCACCATGCCGCCTTTGCGCAACAATGACGTGTATTAACGTGTTTCAGACATTGCAAATCCCGTGTGGCAATCCTAGTCTACGAACTATGCCTAATTTTCGGCGACTCCTTGTGGGAGGGGAGTCACCGGAGGAGTTGAAGACATGCCGGCGATCACGATTAATTGGAGCGATCTAGAAATTGCCTTCGAGCGAAATTCTCCCGACCAGGAAAGTTTCCTCGACCTCGAA
>PMLH01000243.1 GCA_003159055.1 Myxococcales bacterium | reverse complement strand
GCTGAAGGTCATCGAATCCGAGGCGTATCGCAAGACCCAGGAAATCATGGGCCGAGGCGACGCTGAGGCCGCAGGGATCTATGCCGAAGCATACAACCGCAACCGCGAGCTGTACCGCTTTCTGCGCACCATGGACACCTACCGCACGACCATCGACAAGGATACGTGGCTGGTGCTTTCTACCAACGCCGAGCTGTTCCGCTACCTGCAGTCGCAAGGCGGCGGGGCGACGGGATCCAAGGCCGCGGCGCGCTGATGTCGGCGGCGGCATTCGATCCATACACCGTGCTGGGGGTGGGAAGAAACGCCACCCCGTCCGATATTCGCGCCGCGTACCGCGACTTGGTCGCGCGCTACCACCCCGACAAGCACGCGGGCAATCCCCTGGAAGGCCTGGCCGCCGAGAAGATGGCGGAGATCAATCGCGCCTACGAAATCCTGTCGGATCCCGAGCGCCGGGCCGCCTTCGATCGCGGCACAAGCGGGCCTCGCGTGGTTCCCAATGCGGGGTGGGCACAGGCGCCCGGAGGCAAGAACAGTCGACTGGTCAAGATCGTCGCGCTCGTGCTGGCCCTACCGCTGCTCGTCCGTTTTGGCAGCGGCCTGGTTCGGCTGCTGGCCGCGCTGATCCGCGTGCTCTTCCGAAGCCTGGAGGGCCTGCGCGGCACACCCTTCGCGCTGGCCCTGGTGTTGGCCGCAGTGGTGCTCTTCGCCCTGCTGCTCGCTCGCCGCCGACGGTCACGATCCAAGCGCGGCTGACATCGCCCTTCGCGCCCTCCGGGTCCTCTGCGCTCTCTCCCTACAGGATCGGGATATCGCCGTTGTTGGAAAGCTCAAGCCCGGTGGTGATGAGCATGTCCGACGCCACCATGTTGCGCTCAGCATAGAAGAAATCGAGGGTGTAGTCGTTGCCCTTGGTGAGGACGAGGGTATCGATATCGACGTCTGCGGGATCGCTGCCGTGGATACCGCCCAGGTTGATCACCCGTTTGTTGTTGATGAACACAAAGACGTCGTCGTCGCCACGGAACTTGAAGTGCTCGCCACCCTCATAGGTGAACATGGTGTGCATTTCGACCGTGAACGAGAAGTTGTGGCTGACGCCGTTGGCATCCTTGCCAGTTTGGTTGCCGAACTTGGTTTGGTACTGGGTTCCATCGTCGATGGGAAAGAACATTCCATTCTTGTTGAAGTCTACCAGTTCCGGGCAGTCCTTTTCATCCAGAAACCTGTAACTCAGGACACAGCCGTGCTAAACCGTTGCACTAGGTTGCGGCCGTGGCTTCCCGCAAAGGAATCACGTCGGGGCAGAAGGGACGCTCGAGATTCATTTTTGGAGGACACCCTATGCGTGCTGATAGATTCCTCCGCGGCTTCGCCGCCGCGGCGATGGCCTTGATCGCGCTCGGAGGATGCGTCATTGCGCCACCGGGGCGCAGCGCGGTTGGCGGGGAGGGGGGCGCCGGCCTGGGAGGCAATGCTTCTGGTGGCGCGACGGGTAGCGGCGGGNNGGGCGGGAGCACCGGAAAGGGCGGCAGCCTCGCCTCGGGTGGCACGACCGGCAGCGGTGGTGCGCCAGACACCGGTGGGACATCCGCAGGTGGCAGCACGACCGGCAGCGGTGGCGTCACGACCGGCAACGGCGGCATCACCGGTCAGGGTGGCATCGTTGGAGGCGGTGGCGCTGGGGCCCGCAGCGGGACCGGGGGAACGGCCGGCAGCACGGCAACCAACTGCGCACTTGGCCCGAGCTTCAAATGGTCGTCGACCGATTCACTGATTGATCCCATGATCGACGACAGTCACTCCCTCTCGGTCGCGCTGCGAGAGCCGACCGTGGTCAACTATGGTGGCAAGTACACGCTGTACGCGACCGTCGGCATGAAGACAGGGAACCCGACCATTGAGGCCTTGAGCTTCGTCAATTGGACCGACGCAGGGCGCGCCACCGTCTACTTCATGGACAACAACACCGCCTTCGGCGGCAACCACGCTGGGCCGCAGATCTTCTACGTTGCCGGGCAGAAGAAGTGGTACCTCCTCACGCAAGCCACTGGTCCATCCTATTCGACCGCCTCGGATCCGAGCTTGACCTCGACCATGACCAAGCCAACCAGCTTCTTCTCCAGCGCGCCTTCCATCGTCACGCAAAACGCGGGTTCGGGACCGGGGTGGACCGATTTCTGGGTCATCTGCGACAGCACCAATTGCCACATGTTCTTCGGGAACAACAACGGCTACCTATTCCGCAGCCAGACCCCGCTTGGGAGCTTTCCCGGCGGCTTCGGCACGCCGGTCGTGGTGATGAAATCTTCCACCGCCAACGACTTCTACGGCGGCGTCAGCGTGTACAAAGTCAAAGGCTCATCGAAATACTTGCTGCTCGCGGAGGCGGTGGGCACGAGTTGGCACTACATTCGCTCCTGGACCGCCGACGCCCTGGACGGAACCTGGACCACGCTCGCTGACACCGAGTCGAACCCGTTTGCCGGGCTTTCCAATCTGACGTTCTCCAGCTCAAGCTGGACCAAGGACGTCTCCGAGGGAGAGCTGGTGCGCGACGGCTACGACGAAACCATGACGGTCAATCCCTGCAACTTGCAGTACGTCTACCAGGGCCGGAACGCCTACACGACCGACCCGCCCACCGCGTATCCGTGGAGAGTGGCCCTGCTGACTAAGACGAACTAGCCCGCAGAAACATCGATGGGGTGCAGCTCATGAAGCATGCGGGCTAATTGGGCTGCGTCCAGGGGACGCCGTTGATGTCGCAGTTGTAGAAGGATCGGTACTGCGGATCCGTCTTCAGCCCGAAGCCGGAGATCTGGCTGTAGGACGCACAGGTCGGACGGCAGCAGTCCTCCATGGTCGTGGTTTCGTACAGGTTGCTGGTGTTGGCGGTCTTCTTCCAGAAATCTGAATCAGCCTTCGCCTGATCCGCGGTCTTCACGTCCTTCTTCACCGACTTCAATCCCTGGGGGGCCAGCCGGCAACCGGTGACCTGCGTCAGATGTTCTGGGCATTCGATCCTCATCGCGTAGACCGACCAGTTGAGGTGATAGAACGTGTCGATTGTGTTGGCCTTGATGCAGCCCTTGCGGCCGAGATCGCTTAGCCCTGGAACGGCCGACGTGATCTTGTTGCACGCGTCGGTGAAGTCCTGAATGCAGGCCGAGGATGAGAGCGTCGCTTGGGTGACCCAGTTCTTGTCCTTGGTCTTGCAGTCCGCGGCCCATTCCTGCAAGGAGGCCGGCTTCACGCCGCCATTGCCGGGCTGACCGTTGAGCGGATAGTTGCTGTACATGTACTTGCGCTGGGACGCGTCTCCGCCGCTGTTAGGCATCATGAAGCACCCGTTCTGGGCCCCCATGCCGCCGGCGGGCATGTAGACATCGAACGTGGTGGCCGTGGCCGCGGTGTTGAACGACTGCACGATGAGTGGTGGTGGTAGCGGAATGGCCGAAGCGGGAGGACTTGGATTGTCGGGATTGAGCTGTACCTGTCGATCGTTGCTGGGACTTGGGTAGGCGTAGACGAGCTGGTAGCACTGGCAACAGCTATGGGCGTCGCCGTCGATGCCGCCCTTGTCCGGGTCGTGGCCAACCACAGCGTAGTGGAATCCATCGTAGCCGTCGTCGATGACCGCCTGTTCGAATTCTGGGCTGAAGAGGAGGTTGCGCTGGCACATGTACTCTCTGTCAGCGCCTGGCTTGGCAGTCGGGCTTTCGCAAACACTGGCAGTCTCGCACTGTCCGCCGCACTTGCTGGTGGTGTCGCCCTTCACGCAGCCGGTTTTCGGATCGCTCGACCATGGCTGGTTGTCCATGTCGTGGCACTGGTCAGGCGGCGGTAGCGCGTAGTTCAACCGCGTGCTGCCGCCCGTGCCGGTTCCCCCCGAGCCGTCGCCCCCCCCGCCGGTGCTGCCACTGCTGCCCGCGCCGCTCCCGCTTGATCCCCCAGGGCCACCGGCACGTGATCCCGCTCCGCCGCCACCGCCTGCCGTGCCGCCCGTGCCGCCGCCACCCGATCCCCCGGTGGCAATCGAGGCGTCGCTGTCGCCGGAGCCGCCACTCGATGAGTCGCCGCCCGAGCCAGAGGAGCCGCCGCTGTTGCGTGACCCGCCCGATCCGCCGACCGACCCACCGGATCCGGCCGTGCCACCGGCGCTCTTGCCTCCGCTGCCGCCAGCGCCGCCTTCTCCCGATCCGCCGCCCCCACTCGACGATGTGGGGCATCCGGAGCCCACGAGCCCCGCAGCCAAGGAGCCGGCAAGATAGATGGCCATGCATGAACTTCGCATTCTCATCGTAAGGGCACCTTTCGTGTGTAGCTTCTCGGCGTCGCGTATCTCAAGGAGAGCAACTCGGCCGGTCGAGCTTTCAAACAATCCTAAGTTTACCTTGAGCAAAGCGCCAATCTCCAGGAAAGTGGCGACGGATCGTGACCAGGCCCGCCGAATCACCAGCGCCCGATTGAATCATGGGCGGGCAGGGGCTTCCGGACTCGCCAGGGCGGCCCTCCACGCGCCGAAACTTCCGCCAGCGCGAGCCGCGGCCATGGCGGCGCGGCCTTCGGCGAAGCCACCTTGGGCCAGTCGGTATTCGATCCACGCCCACTTGGGCGATTCGCCGACCAGCTTTGCCCGCCCGCGCAGCCCCGTGCGCAGCCGCGCCAGCTTGCCGTCGAGGGTGGCGATGTCCTCGAACGGAGAGCCGTCGAGGGGCGTGTTCCGCTTGGCGACGAAGGGGGCCACCGTGATGACCAATCGGGGCGCGATGTCCGCGAGCTCGAGCGCGAAGCGAAGCAGGTCGTCCACGTCGGCCATGGTTTCACCGGGCAGCCCCAGCATCATATACAGCTTCAGCGCGGTCATGTTGTGCGCTCGGCACAGGCGAGCGGCGTTGCGCAGGTTTTCTTCGCTTGTCCCGCGCTGGATCCGGTCGCGCATCGGTTGGGACGCACCGTCGGAGGCGGTGGTCAGGGTTCGGTAGCCGCCGGCCACGAGGAGGCCGACCAGCTCGTCGTTCAGACGATCTGCGCGCAGGCTCGATACGCCGATCTGCCGGCCCGAATCGACCAAGGCGCGCAGAATGGCCGGCAGGCGAGGGTGGTCCGTGACTGCCGCGCCAACCAGGCCCACGCGCCGGACATGCTCGGGGATCTTGTCGAGGATCTGGTCGGGCTCGACCTTGCGCATGCCGCCGTTGGTCGACCGGCGCATCACGCAGTAGGTGCAGGTTCGGCTGCAACCGCGCGCAGCTTCGATGAGGAACATGTCGGCCAGCTCGGTGTGGGGCGTGATGATCTGCGAGAAGGCGGGCAAACGCGCGTTGTTCACGGCGAGGACGGCTGGCGGCTTTTCGCCGCGAAGAGACGGGACGAAGAAGCCGGGCAATCGATCGAGCGCCGCCAGCAGCTGGCTCTTGTCGCTGCTTTCGCGAAACAGGCGAACGAGGGTTGCCACCGCATCCTCGGCCTCGCCCATCACGATCACATCCGCCATTGGCCCTGCGGGAACCGGATTGGAAAACGTGAGCGGCCCGCCCACCACGACGAGCGGCCAGCGTCGGTCTTGCCCGTCGCGTTCCGACGCCAAGGCCGGAATGCCCGCCAGATCCAGGCATTGCACGAGGCCCGCGATTTCCAGCTCGTAGGCCAGCGAAAACGCAACGATGGGGAAATCCGCGACCGGCCGGTTCGATTCGTAGGTGCACAGGCCCTCGCGCTGCTTGCGCGCGGCTGGGACGTCGTCAGGCAAGAAAGCTCGCTCCGCGGCAATCCCGGTCAGGGCATTCAGCTCGCGGTAGATGGTCTGGAAACCAAGCGACGACATGCCCACGTGGTAGGGGCTTGGATAGCAAAGTGCGACCGCCAGGTCGGCCTGCGGGAAAAGCGTACCTTTCTCGTCCGAAAGTCGCCGCTGGCGCAGCTCGCGGAAGCTCGTCACTTGGCTGGCTCGATCCGCGCGCCGTCCAGGTCGCGCCGCTCGACCTCGGCGATCCTGCGCAACGCCGATTCTGTGCTGGCGCGGTCCCCGACCACCACGACGAGCAGGTTATCCGGGCGGAAATACTTCTGCGCTGTCTTGCGTACCTGCGCCTTGTCGACCGCGGCGATCTTCTTGGCGAAAGTCTCCAGCTCATTGGGCGGCAAGTCGTAGACGGAAAGACCGGCCATCTGGGAGGCAAGCTGATCCGCAGTGGCGAAGCGAGCAGGGAACGCACCGATGATCTCGTCTTTGACCTCGGCAAGCTCCTTGTCGGTGACGTCCTCGGTTCGCAGTTTTTCGATCTCCTTGATGACCTCTAGGGCCGCGTCGGCGGTGTGTGCGGCTACGAGCTCGCCGCTGACGATCCACGGTCCGCCTTGCTTTCGCGCATCGAACTGCGAGCTGATCCCGTAGGTCCAGCCCTTGGTCTCGCGCAAGTTCATGGTCAGGCGATGGAAAGTCCCACCCAAGATCTGGTTGGTGACCAGCGCCCGGTAGTAGTCGGGGTTCTTGCGCTCGATGCCCGGCAGGCCGATGCGAATCGAGGACTGCGGCGCGCCCGCCTTGTCGACCAAGACCACAACCACCTTTTCCGGCGCCGATGTCTTGGGCAGTCTGGTGGCGGGAATCTTCTTCACCTTCCAGCTCGCCAACAGCGGTTCGATTTGGCTGTGGATCTGCTTTTCCGTGATGTCGCCCGACACCACCAGCACGGCGTTGTTGGGCGCGAAGTTGGTGTCGTAGAAACGCTTCACATCCGCCCGGCCCAGCGCCGCGATCGAGGTTGGCGTCCCGGTGTCTGGCCACGCAAACGGGTGACTGTCGCCCCACAGGCTGCGCGCGAACACCTGGGCGGCTACCACGGACGGATAGTCTTTGCGCTGGGCCAGCGACGACTGCAGGTTGTCGACCACGCGTTTGAAGTCCTCTTCGCCAAAAACCGGATTGAGAAGCACGTCTGCCCACACCGGCAAGGCGCGGTCGAGGTTCTCCGACATGGTCGAGAGCGAAACCGAGGAGGCGTCCCAGGTGGCGTACGTCGACAGCGAAGCGCCCAGCTGGGCTATTTCCTTGGCAATCTCGCTGGCGGTTCGTTTCTTGGTGCCCTCGTCGAGCATGTTCGCGGTCAGGCTGGCAAGCCCGGCCCTGTCTTTGGGATTCGCGCTGCTGCCGGTTTTCAGCACGAGATTCACGCTGACCAGCGGCAGCTTGTGCGACTCGGCGAGAATTACGGCGAGGCCGTTGCGCAGACGCAGGCGCTTGACCGGCGGAATCTTGAAGGCGCGCTTTTCGCCGGGCGCGGGCAGCTTGCTGCGGAAGGGGGCGTCGGGCGTGCTTCGTGAAGCGAACGCCGTCGCCGGGACCTTCGCCGATGCGGCGGCATCGACTGCCGGCGATTTCTTCGTCGTCGCAGTCGTCGCGTAGCGCAGGCGGCCCATGATGGGGGCTTTCGGGTTCGGCTCGACGTCTACCAGCACGCGGTCGTTCCTGGCGAGGATCCTCTGCGCCCAGCTCATCAGCGATTGCGGCGTCGCCTGTTCATAGCGTTCGAGGTCGTGGCGCAGATAGTCGGGATCGCCCGCAAACACATCATAGTAAAGCAGGCGCGTCGCCAGGCCCGCGAGCGGTTCCATGCCCTTGAGCAGGTCGGTCCTGATCTGGTTCTTCGCCCGCTCGATCTCCTCGGTCGTCGGAGGCTGCGATCGCAGCTTGTCGAGCTCTTCGTCGATGACCTTTTCGATTTCCGCCAAGGTGTGTCCCTGCATGGCCGAGTAGGCGATTTGGAATTGCCCACCCAGTACCCGGCTTCCGTGGTTGACCGAAACCGCTTGTGCGATCTTCAGGTCGAAGACCAGCCGCTGATGCAGGCGCGAGCTCTTGCCATCGCCCAGAATATTCGCAATGACGTCCAGCTCGGCGTCGCCGGGGGCAAACACCGGAACCGTATGCCACGACATCTGCCCGCGCGGCAGGTTGATCTTCGCCTCCATGTCGATCCGCTTTTCGCTTAACGAGGGCGGCATAGCCGGGACCGGCACGCGCTGGATCGGCTCTCCCGCCGCGATCGGGCCGAAGTACTTTTCGATGAGCCCCTTGGTCACGGCCACGTCGATGTCGCCAGCGACGAGCAGCACTGCATTCCCGGGCGCGTAGTAGCGGTTGTAGAAATCCTTCAGCTCGGCCTCGGACGCGCTGTCGAGATCCTCCATCGAACCGACCACCTCGTGCCGATACGGATGCCCTGGCGGATAGAGCGCTTCCATCTCGACCCGGGCCACGCCACCCAGCGGAACATTCTCCACACGCTGTCGACGTTCGTTCTTCACGACGTCGCGCTGGTTCGCGAAGCTTTCGTGGAACGACGACGGTCGATCGCGTGCGGAGCCTGCCGGCTCTGCCGGCAGCGAAGCTTCGCGGGAGGGCATGGGAACCCTCCCAGGGTTCCCATTTCGATCGCGTGCGGAGCCTGCCGGCTCTGCCGGCAGCGAAGCTTCGCGGGAGGGCATGGGAACCCT
>PMLH01000510.1 GCA_003159055.1 Myxococcales bacterium | reverse complement strand
GGTCGTGCCATAGGATCCGTACGCGGCTTGTGCTTCCGCGGATGGGTCACCCAAAGCGTGGCGCGTGGTTATGTCGATCACGGCCCCGAGCCCCGAACCGAATTCTGCCGGGAAGCCGCCCGTCAGGACGCGAATGTTCTGCACCAACCTCGTCGGGATAAAGCCCATCGTGGCGCCCCATTCCCCGAGCGGGGCGGCCAACAGAGGAATGCCGTCGATCACGTAGAGCAAGCCGCCATCCGCGCCGCGCACGTGGAGCCCGAAACCGAACGTATCGGCGACGAATCCGGGCTGAGTCGCCAGCGCGTAGGCAAGTGGTTGTGTGTCACCCCCGGGCAGGGATGCAATTGTCTGTCGCGATAGGACGGATTCACTCGTTCCGGCCGTCCTTTCCCTCCGGCCAAGCACCATGACATCGGACGCCGGCTCCAGCGATACAGCCGGCTCGATCGAAACAGACGTCGACGCTGCCGGCGAGGCGGCTTCCTTCGCGGCCTCGGAGCTCCCCGGCTCTTGCGCGACAGCTGGAGCTGGCACCAAATCGGGATGGCCACCGTCCGGACTTCCTACCGACGGTTGAGGCGCCGGTTCTTGCCCTCCATCTTGGGCGGCGACTGGGCGAGGCCAGCAGGCGGCAAAGCACAATCCCACGGTCACTCCGAATCGCACCTTCGAATGAAAGGAGCTGTCCGGCCGACCGCTGACGTCGCGGTGTCTTCTCACGACGACCCTTCGGAAGACGCGTCTGAAGCGTCGTCCGTGGTTGCTGCATCCATGCTCGCCGCAGGTGGGCAACCGCCGTCCAAGCTCGGGTCGCCTCCCTCGGGACACACCCACGGCCACCGTTGTCCCGGAACGGGCTCGCCCAGGTCGTCATAGCTGCCAAGACCGCAGCCAACGCCCCATCCGATCGACACGAACCCTAGCAACAGAACCGCCACCTTCCACCGGGTCGTCTCGCGTGCGGACGATGAATGCTTCTTGTATCGACGGATACGGAAGATTTGCATCGCGCGGACAGTAACCATGCTTTGCAGAACCTATTTACAACATATCAGTGACGACTCTGTAACGGAATCTGGTCAGCAATCAGAGCATCAGGAGCCTCAAGTCGAAGCCCCGCTCAAGAACCCAGATGAACCCCAAAAGGCCGATGGCGGCCGAGGCGGCGATGGTGATCTTCCGCGGCGCGATGAGCGCAGCGAGGAGGCGCAAAAGCGGCAGCAGGGCGGCGAAGATCATGAGCTGCCCGATCTCCACGCCAACGTTGAACGAGACCACCGAGCTGACGAGATTCGCCCTCCCGACAATCAGGTTCTGCAGGACGCTCGCGAACCCGAAGCCGTGGACGAGCCCGAAGCAGAAAGCCACGAGCCAGCGGCGCGTGGCCTTCTTCCGAAACAGGTTCTCGACGGCGACGTAGCAGATGGAGACAGCGATGGCCGACTCGACCAGCCTGGAATTGAGGCTGACCACACGTAGGGCCGCCAGGAGCAGCGTGATGCTGTGAGCTGCCGTGAAAGCGGTGATGATGGGCAGGACGGCTTTGAACGACGGCGCAACGACCACGAGCGCCACGAGGAACGCGATGTGGTCGAACCCAGTCAGGATGTGCTCGATACCGAGCAGCACGAAGCGGCCGACATTGGCAAGAATCTCCCTCCACCTCGAGCGAGGCGGCGTAGCCGCCTGCGATCTCGGCAATTTCGATCTGGCGCCTGCGGCAGGCTGGGGCATGCGGCTCGCCGCCACACTCGTGCTCGCAACGCTCGCTCCAGTCTTCGCGGTGCCCGGCGGGATTACCGTCCAGGCGTGTGCCGATGACTCGAACGTATACTGCATCGCGGGTGGTGAGAAGTCGAACACCGACTTCAGCGCGTCTCCGGTGGCTTCAGACACGTATCCGTAGGCGAGGTTCACGTGCGCGTTCCGGGTCTCGTCGAAGAGCAGCTTGTAATCGATAGTGACGGGCCGCCCCGGGTCGAGCGGGATGCTCTCGACCGAGATCCAGAGCGTGTAGGTGTCCCCGTTTCTCACCAGCCTATCGATCTTCGCCGGATACGCCTTGCCGTCCTCCGTGACCGACAGTTTCTCATTGAGATACGGCTGGAGGATCTCGGTCACCACTCGGTGCTTCTGATCGTCCGACATGCCGTCGAGTGGATCGCGCAACTCCTTCATGCCCTTGATGAACTCCAGCAGCGAGGGGCCGAGGTCGATGTTGGCGACGATGCGGTTCCGACCGAAGCACCAGCGCGATCCTCCCATGGGCAAATCGTGCGCGAATGCAGGTGCGCCTCCCGTCGGCAGCAGCACTGCCAGGAAAACTGCGACGGCTGCAACCCGTCGGCTGCGCACGCTCACGCTCCCACGCCGCGCTCGCGCATGGTCACCGCGAACGGACACTCGGGATCGGGAGCGAAGGCATCGCCGACGACAAAGGCGGCCACCGCGCGGCAGCCCCCCTTGCAGATGTCCAAGTAGTCGCAGGAGCGGCACGGCTCCGGCGCGCGCTCAATCCAGCCGCGCAGGCGGGTCAGGTGCTCCGACGTTCGCCAAAGCCCCGGCAATTCGAAGATGGATTCCTCGCCGGACAGAAAGGAGCAGCCAGCAAACCTGCCGTCGGAGCGCACCCCGAGAAGAACATTACCCGCCTCACACCCGTACACCGAGAATTGCTCCATGAGGCTCTTGTCCGGCCAGTGCCAGCAGAACATCGGAACGAACGAGCAATCGATCTTCACCGGGAAGCTTCCGTGCGACAAGGACAGGTCCCGGATGAACGGAAAAAATTTCTCGTTCTGAGGCTGCGTCAGTCGCCGCTCGAAGTAGTCCTTCTTTCCGCGCCCTGAGGGCTTGAGCCGGAGA
>PMLH01000359.1 GCA_003159055.1 Myxococcales bacterium | reverse complement strand
GCCAATCTCCCTCATGCGTGGTCTTGCCGCAATCGCCCTGCCTGTAAGGGGTTTACGCTCTTGTTGGGTTGCTCGCGGCCGCAAACAGGACCAGAATGTCGGTCCATGTCGGACATTCCCTCGATTACGGTGCCGTCACATCTTCGCCCCCCCTCGCGCATACCGCTCATCGTCCTCGGCGTTGCCGTGGTGGGCGCCTCGATCGCCGCGTTCTACGAATACCGGGAGCGCGACAAGGCCAATGCCTTGGCCGCCACGACCAAGCAGGAGCTCAAATCCGCCAAGGCGCAAACCGCCGAGGTCGAAAAACAGAAGGAGCAACTGGAAGCGGACAAGGAGGAGCTGGAAACCGCGAAGGCGGAATTGTCGAAGAGCGTGGAAGCGAAGGAGGGTGAGCTCACCGAGCTGAAGGGCACCTACGATAGCTTCCAGGAAAAGATGAAGGACGAGATCGCCCGAGGAGAAATCAACCTCGAGCAGACCGGCGGCAAGCTGCGCGTTGGGTTGGTAGACAAGGTTCTGTTCGATCCCGGCGAGGCCGAGATCTCGAAACACGGAGAAGAGGTGCTGGCGCGGGTGGCGGAAGCCCTGGTGGGCATTCCCGACAAGCAGATTCAGGTTTCGGGCCATACCGACCGCATGCCGATCAACAGCAAGCTGATTGCCCAGTATCCAACCAATTGGGAGCTCTCCGTCGCGCGCGCGACCCACGTGGTCCGATTTTTGGCCGAAAAGGCCAATGTGCCTCCGGAGCGTTTGGTTGCGAGCGGCTACGGCGAGTTCCATCCCATCGCCAGCAACAAGACGCCGGCCGGTCGTGCGAAGAACCGCCGCATCGAGATCCTGCTCACGCCGATGTTGGCGCCAAGAGCGGTCGCCAAATCCAAGCTGGTCGCCGCCGCCGAGGGGCACGCCGAGAAGAGCAGTCACAAGAAGTCCGGCAAGCGCAGCAAAGCATCTCACGCCCACAAGAAGAAGCACTGACAGGTCTGCGAACGTCCGCGACTCGCCATCTTCCAGCCCGCCCATACCGCCTTGGGAACGGAGGCGAATCCGTTCCTTCAGACCTCCGGCCGGGCAGCAGCCCTCGGCATAACTATTTGTGTAAATCCAGACAGCCGCGGCGTAGTATGCCGTGGCCTGTGTATCCTAGACCCAAACGAAAGGAAATGATCCGATGAAGAGAATGATCGCAGCATGCATGCTTCTGGGAACGCTTTCCGTATTCTCCGGCTGCCGTACGATTACGGCAGTATCGCCCACGGGCGAGGCGGGAAAGGTGTTCGTCACGAAGACCACCACGTACTTCGTCTTCGTGCAGAACAAGGTTCAGTCCTGCACGATCAACGGCCTGTCCGTCACCAACTGTGAGGACGTCACGGTCGAGTAGAGTTTCACAAGCAAGCGGCTCAACGGCGCCTACTGCGAGATGTGTCCACATCAATTCACCTCAAGGGGGCGTCGATTGAGCCGCGTGTTCTTCTGTCTCTTGGCGGGGTTTTCGGTCAGCGCGTGCTTGCGAAGTAGCTCCGCAGGCGCCAAGCAGGCCCAGCGTGGCACCGAGACCGACGCCGTCCTGGCCCGAGCTGTGGGCCGTGCCGTGCAACCCTGCATCCAGGCCCAGCAAAGTCCGGCCGGTTCTCTCTTCACGGCGGAGCTGAGGCTGGATCGTGTGCCTTCGGGAACAGCCGTCGCCTCGTTCCTCCCCGGCCGCAAGGGCGGGTACGAGGAATTCGAAGCCTGTGTGGTGCAGGCCATTCATAGGGCCGGAATACCACTGGCCGCAGCAACGACCCTTCCCGTGGCATTCAGCTTTGGTGAGACTCGCTAGGCGAGCACGGTATCCCAGAGGTCGCGGTCACCGCGCTACCTCGGTTGCCAAGGGTGATAGCTGTTGATGAAGTCGACGCGCTCGCCGATCGGGGGATGGCTGGCGCGGAAGAGCTTGAAGAGGCTGCCGGGGCGAGGGACGGACAGGTTTTGCTGTTGCAAGGCCACGAAGGCAGTGGCGGCGCCGTGGTTGTCGTGCGTGAGATCCAGACCGAAGCGGTCGGCTTGGCGTTCGTGGTAGCGGGAAAAGGCGAGCGCGGCAGGCGTGATGGCGAGCGAGAAGAGCGAGAGAAGAATCATGAGCAGCGGCAGAGAGGCGACGTCGGACAATCGATCGAAGCCCATGCGCGCGCCGAAGCGGGTCAGCGTGAAGGTCGACAGGTGGTGCGCACCGAACAGGCCGAGGATGGTCAGAAGCGATGACAGCAACATACTGGTCCACACGTGGCCCAAGACGTAGTGGCCGAGCTCGTGGCCGACCACGAATTTGGTTTGCCCCGGCGTGAGCTTGGCAAGCAGGGTGTCCCACAGGACGATGCGCTTGGTGCGGCCAATACCGGTCACGTAGGCATTGACCTTGGCGGTGTCGACGCTCTTGTTGACTTCGAACACGCGCGCGCCTTCGACGCCGGCCTTTTGCGCGGTTGCCAGCACCTCCGCTTCCAGCGCCTTGTCTTTCATCGGGCCGAACTTGTTGAAGAGCGGCGCGATCCAGAGCGGCACCACCACCAGGGTCAGCGCGTAGAAGGGCAGGGCCAGCATGCCAGTCCACAGCCACCAACGCTGTGGGCTTCTGCCGAGCAACCAATAGGGCACCCATAGAACCAGCGCACCGACGATCAAGCCGACCCCCAGTCCCTTCAGTTGATCGGTGGCCCATTTGGAGAACTTCTGGGTCGAGAGTCCGTAGGCATGCTCGCGCGCGAAGCTGACGTAGTAGTCGAGCGGCAACTGGATGAGGAACATCAACAGGGAAAAGAGGACCAGGTAGACCACCAAGGTCGGGTAGAAATGGCCGCGCCCAACCTGGCTGGCCGCGGTTCGGAGTTGGCCCGAAAAGCCGGTAAGAAGGACAAGCGCCGGCAGCAGCAAGGCGAGGATCTGCTCGACAAGCCAAATGACGTTGCCGCTTCGGTAGTAGGCGAGCGCCTTTTCGGAAGGCGGCGGGACCTCGACCAGCCCGGAATCGGCGGGGGCGTCCACCGACCTGGTGTTCGGCGCGCTCACGGCTTGGTCGTCGGGAAAAGCGGCGTGCACGATCCGGGGCAAAAGAAGGCTCGCCAGCGTCGTAAATCCCAACAGCACTCCTGTCATCGTGTGCCGAGGTCGAGTCATAGCGGGCAGTATAGCGTACCGGCCTCGAAGCCCCGCCGCCGGAACGCCTGCTTGCGTGCAAGGCCAGATAGGAAGTTGCGCGCGGATCTGTCATCCTGATGGGGCATGGCCCGCCTGGTTCACACCAGCATTGAAGAGCCGCGACCCTGTCCCTATCTGTCAGGGCCACTGGCTTCCTTGGAGCACCGGGTGATGCTCGACGTTTCGCCGGCCGAAGCAGACGACCTGTTCGACCGCGGCTGGCGTCACTTCGGGCCGAGCTGGTTCAGGCCGGTCTGCCGTGGCTGCCAGGCATGCGTCTCCACGCGCATCGTCGTGGACGCATTCTGCCCGAGCACAAGCCAGCGGCGCGCCCATCGCCGCGCCGCCGGGCTACGCGTGGAAGTCGGGGAGCCGCGCATCAATGACCGGCGCATTGCCCTTTTCCACGCCTGGCACAGCAATCGCGTCGAGATGCGCGGCTGGGAACCGGCGGTCTTCGATGAGAAAGACTACTTCATGCAGTTCGCCTTCCCGACGTCGATTGCGCGCGAAGTGGCCTACTACGACGATGCGGCGGACGGCAGGCTGGTGATGGTGGCCGTCTGCGACGAAACGCCAAGAGCATGGAACGCTGTGTTTTGCTTCTACGATCCGCTCATCGGTCGCTGTTCGCCGGGCGTGGCCAACATCGTCACCCTGATCGACATCGCCCGTCGGCGTGGCCAGACTTACGTCCACCTCGGGTACCGTGTCTCGGGCTGTCCGTCGCTGCGCTACAAATCCGCCTTCCACCCGCAAGAAGTCCTGCTCCGCCTGCCCGACGACGGCGAACCGCCGGTCTGGCAGCGTGCGTTTGCTACGGCGCCAGAGGCTGAAAGCTGAGACCGTGGCTCGTTTCGCTCCACTTTCCCGTGTACGTCGCGTTGGCGCGTCGTAGAATGCGCCGCTGTGACGAGATTGGATTTTGCTAGCCGGAGCCCGGAGCGCGCGTGAGCCGAGCGTGAAACGTGTCGCTGTCATCGCGGGGGCGGGGCCCGCCGGCCTGACCGCTGCCTGGGAGTTGCTGGCGCAGACCAACGTGCACCCGGTGGTGATCGAACCGACAACGGCCATCGGTGGCATTGCGCGCACCCACGTCCACAACGGCAATCGCATCGACATCGGTGGCCATCGTTTCTTCTCGAAGAGCGAGCGTGTCATGAAGTGGTGGTTCTCCATGCTGCCGCCGCAGGGCGCGCCCGCTGCCGACGACGTTGCCCAGGAACACGCGGTCGATCTCGCTACCGAGGTCGTTCTGCGCATGCTCGTCCCCGATGCGGTTTCGCCATCTCAAGTCCATTCGCGTATCCGCGNNCTACTTCGCCCGTCATTTCTTCCCGTACCCGCTCAGCATCACGTTGCTCGCGGCCTGGCGCCTGGGCCTGGTCAACACCGTCCTCATCACGCTGAGTTACCTGTGGGCCAAGGCTTTCCCCCGCCGTGACGAAACCTTCCTCGATGCGTTTTTCATCAATCGCTTCGGGAAGCGCCTCTACGAGATCTTCTATCGCGGCTACACCGAGAAGGTGTGGGGCGTGAAATGCAGCGAGATTCGTGCCGACTGGGGGGCGCAGCGGATCAAGGGCCTTTC
>PMLH01000264.1 GCA_003159055.1 Myxococcales bacterium | reverse complement strand
TAAATTCGCCGCAGGCCCTAAGCGAGCGCTGACCTAGACTTAGAGCGTGTCTCAAAAGTACCAGAAGTACAATCCGTAGCTTCCCCTCTCCCTTGGGAGAGGGGCCGGGGTGAGGGTGAAGGTTCTTCTGAGCCGGACGCTGCAGTCATGCAGATCAGGCTCAAAACAGGCTCGCAGATCCCAAGGAGATCTGTTTTCCCTCACCCTGCCCTCTCCCGGAGGGAGAGGGAGATTTGCTTTTCCATGGCTCTCCGAACCAACACTGTCCCGGTTTCATAACTGGCCATCGGACTCTTCAGACGCCCCCTTAGAAACGCATGTACGCCGCCGCGCCGGCGCTGCCGGGCCCGAAGCTGGGCATCACAATCAAGTTGCTCCGCCGTCGGCTGGCGGTCGTGCTCGCGGGCGTCGAAGCATAGGCGTGGAACACGCAAACCGTCCCACCCACCAGCGCGGCAAGACCCGCGCCATAGCCAATCCACTGGGCGATGGTGTAGCCGTCGCCAGCGCTCTTCTGCTGGTTGACGAAGTCCGTGTCGGTTTGAGAGAGGGGCCCTAGATCTTTCTTTCCGTCGGCACTGCAGGTGTTGCCCCCACCGGAAGCGCAGGGATAGCGGCGATAGGGATCGAGCTTGCTGTTGATGTCGCTGACCCGCCAGCTCGAGTACCCGCCGACGCCGACAGCGACGATGCCGAGCCCGAGCAGCGCAAAACCGGCGGCAGCGGCCGCTTTGCTGCCCGTCGAAGCAGGGACCTCCGGCTCGGTTGGCGCCGTCGTGAGCGGCGATGGCGCAAGTCGGGCGGGCGCCGTCTCGGCGCCTTCAATCGACTTGAGCTGCACAGCTATCTTTTCGGATGCGCCCGACGCCAAATTGACGTTGCGATCGAATTTTTCGTAGCCGGACTTGGATACCGTGAGCTGATGCGGCCCCGCTGCGACGCCAGCGATGGTAAGGCCGTCAGCGCCGAGCAACCCCGCCTGTGCGCCATCGAGCCAGACCCCGGCACCAACCACACCGCCTGTCACCTTGATGGAGCCGGGTACCGCTTGACCGGTCAGCGTCGCGAACCACTTCTGCACCGGTGCCCGCAACGCGATGGGCGTGGTCAGCGCCTTGGGAATTTGTTCGGAGATCCAAGTCTCGACCACGCCGCGCTCGCCGTTGAGCAGCTTGAGCGTGACCAGGAAAGCATCCATGCCTACCGGCTGCACATTGCCGAAAATGACCTTGCTTGCGCCGATGCTCTGAGCTGCTTGCGTCATGCACGGCGGCGCTTCGTCGGGGCAGCTGAACACCAGCTTCACCTCGACGAGGTCGCGCCCCTGCACCAGGCGATAGCCGCTGGTCGAGGTCGCCCGCTGTCGCAAGGCATCGGTAACCGCAGTAGCGACCGTCTCGGGCGCCCCTGCGGCAGGCTCTAGGCCCAGCACGGAGATAGTTTGGTCAGCGGCTAGCGCAACCCTGCTCCCCCCCAACCCAGCGGCCAAAACCCAAATCGAAGACAGAACAAATGCCCGGACAGGAGTTTTTCGCATGGTCACACCAGGATGTTTTCCTACCCCTCGGGCAATGTCAATGCAGACCCGCTGCCGATTGTGCTTGACCATCCCGCTTGGCGCACTGTGCCCGTGCTAGCGTAACCCGGCTATGCGCTTCGGCGTTTCAACAAAAATCCTCATCGCATACGCCGTGCTGCTCGGCATGCTTGCCGCCAGCAGCCTGTTTACGCTGCTGTATCTGCGGCGAGGACGGCAGGAGCTGGACGCCAACCAGCGCCGGTTGGAGGTGCAGGTGGCCGTCGATGCTTCTCTTCGTTCGCTGGAGGACTTCGCGAAAACGCGCGCTGCTGAGGGGACCTCGTCGAAGCTCGGCCTTACCAGCCGGGTCGCAGCCCAGAATGGTATCGCGTCGGCCCGGCAGAATCTGCGCGACGCCCTGGATGCCATCGATCGCTACTTGAATGAAGCCACCTATCCGTCGCGGCGCGAGGAGTTCAGCGGATACCGGCGGGATATCGTGGATCTCGACGAGCGCGTCGTGGGCGCGGCCGCAGCCCTGGGCAGCAGCGAATTCGCGACCGGCGACGGCAACGAGGCCGACCGAAGGCTCGCCAACTTGCTCAGCAGGTTCCACGGCCTCAAGAACGGCCTGCGCGGCCAGGGCAAGCAAATCGCCCAGCAGCTGTCGGATAACGAACGCCGTGCGGTCGAGATAGCCTTCGTGCTGAGTGGCTTGGGGCTCTTCTTGGCGGTCGGCGCTGCTCTTCTGATGGTGCGCACGTTGCGACCTTTGCGCGTGCTACGCGAGCACACCCGTCAGATCGCGGGCGGCGATTACGCGCGACGCACCGGCATCGCATCGCGGGACGAGATCGGCGATCTGGCGCGTGAGTTCGACGCCATGGCGGCAGCCATCGAGGAACGCGAGCACAAGCTGATTCGGTCGGAGCGCCTGGCCACCGTCGGGCGCATGGCGTCGCACATCACACACGAGATTCGCAACCCGCTTGCGTCGCTTGGCCTCAACGTCGAGCTTCTGGCCGACGAGGTGGGGCCCGACAACCAGGAAGCGCACAAGCTGCTCACGTCGATCGGCAACGAGATCGACCGCTTGAGCGACATCACCGAAACCTACTTGCGCTTCGTGCGCCTACCCAAGCCGAAGCTGGAACATGAAGACCTGGGCGCGATTGCGACGTCGGTGCTGGAATTTGCCGGCAGCGAGTTGAAGTTGGCAGGGGTGACGTGGACGATTCGCGTCGAGCCGGGCGTGCCCGACGTGGTAGCGGACGAGAGCCAAGTTCGCCAGGCATTGCTCAACCTGGTCCGCAACGCCAAGGAGGCGATGTCCGGCGGCGGTCGCATCAACGTCGAGGTGTCGAGGACGGACGACGGAATGGTGCGATTGGTGCTGGCCGACAGCGGGTCGGGAATTTCGCGGGAAAACCTGGGCCAGATCTTCGAGCCGTTCTTCTCGACCAAGGCCAAGGGCACCGGGCTTGGGCTGGCGCTGGTCCAGCAGATCGTTCTCGAGCACGGCGGCCGCATCGACGTTGATTGCCCCGAGGCTGGTGGTACCCGGTTCACCATTGGTTTGCCGGCGGCGAAGACGACGATGGCAGCGGCCGACGGGCAATCCGCCCAAACCGCGACAGGTTCGCCCTGATTGTGTCTGCGGACAGGTGCTTGTGGCCGCCAAGGCCCCCAAGAAAGCGGGTGCAACTGGACTTGGCCTGCTTTTCGCAGGCAGGTCTAGACCGAAGCGATGCAACGACAACCTAGTGAGGTTCCGACCATGACAAAGCAATCCCTGCAAGAGGCTGGTTTGATTGTCGGTCTGTTGCTGACACTAGGAGGCTGCAGCGCGTCGAGTGCCGGGGCTACGCCGGGTGGTGCCCAGGACAACGGTTTGGGCCAGACCCAGGTCAACCAAGGTCAGGTCCCGCAGGCGTCGGCTTTCACCGTGGAAGGCTTGCTCAACCAGTACGATCTGCCGCTCGAAAGCCCGCCCTGCGAAAAGGTGCTCTGCATCGAGGCCGCCTATGGCGTTGTGCCCATGCTGGTCGACGACCGCGCGGGGGTGTTCGTGCAGATCGGATTCTCGTCGGGCATCGACCAGAACACCTTCAAGCGATCGCCCCTCAACCTTTCCGTCGTGGTCGACCGGTCGGGTTCTATGTCAGGCAGCAAGCTGGATTCGGTCAAGCTCGCGCTCGGGCGTCTGATTGACCAGCTCGGAGAATCGGACCGACTTTCCATCGTGCTGTTCGACGACCGTGTGGATGTGCTTGTCGAGCCGACCCTGGTCACGAACAAGACNNGTCAGCACCATCGCCGCGCGAGGGGCCACTGACATGGCGTCCGGCTTGCGCCAGGGGGCGGCGTTCGTCGAGCAGTACGCGGGCCAGCCCGGCATTTCAGATCGCGTGATGGTGTTCACCGATGCCGAGACCAACACCGGCGACACGGATCAGTCCACCTTCATCCAGATCGCGACCAGCAATGCGGCCCAGAACATCGGCATTACCTTGTTCGGCGTCGGCACGGATTTGAACCAAGACTTGGTGCTGGCCATTTCCGAGGTCCGGGGCGGCAACTACTTCTTCCTCCAGGACGCGACCAAGATCGCGACGGTGTTCGACCAGGATTTCGACTTTCTGGTCACGCCGCTGGCATATGACCTTCACCTGACCTTGCAACCGGCCTCTGGCTTCGCGATCACGGCGGTTTATGGCTTCCCTTCGTGGCGCGCCGGCAGTACGACGGTGGATCTCGTGATTCCCACGGTCTTCCTTTCGCGCAATCACGGTGCCGTCGTGGTTCGTCTCGACCCGACCAGCCACATGTGGCCGGCAGGTCAAAGCCCGTTGGCCGAGCTCGGCCTGGCCTACACTTCGGCCAGCGACGGAGCGAAGGTGACAGATTCCTTGGAAGCCAGCTATTCCTCTGCGGAGCCGCTGGCCGACAGCACGATCTTCTATTCGCAGCGAGCAGTGAGAAAGTCTGTGGCGCTGGTCAATGAGGCGTTGGCCGAAATTCGCGCGGTCCAGATGTACTGGAGCGGCACGTCGAGTGTCAGCAGCGCGACGGCATTGCTCGACCGCACCCACACCATGCTGCTTTCGGAATCGGCGACCCTCGAAGACGCGGACTTGGCGACCGAAGCAGGCAATGTGCTCAAGCTGGAAAACAACATGCAGTCGCATTCGTCGAGCAGCTACGGCACAGGGGGAAACTACGGTTCGAACTACGATGCCCAACCAGGCTTGGCGTGCTCCTTTGTCGCCGGAGCGCACAAGCAGGCCAGCCATTGGTCCCTGCTCGGTCTCATCCTGGTCGGTGTCGTGACCTTGCTCCGCCGCCAGGCGCGATAGTGCCGCCCCTCTCAAATGGGGGGCTCCAGTGCGGCGGTGGCCCGCCTTCACGCCGCCGTGATCTCGGGTGGCGAAAAATCCTCTAGGGTCTTCTTGAGGCGATCGAGCTCGTCGCGCAGGTTTTCAAAGCATGGTCGCGCAGCTTCTAGATCGCTTGCCTTGCCAGTCTGCTCCAGCGCCAAGGCCAGTCGCCTCAGGCCCTCGCAGCCAACAGTGGCAGCAGCGCCCTTGATGGTGTGGGCCTGGTTTGTAACGCCCTTCGCATCCCCAGCGTGCAGATAATCTCGCAACGCCACGAGGCGCTGGGGAATGTCGGCAAGAAAAGTGCGGACAATGGTTTGCGCGAGGGTGCGATCGCCTGACAGTCTATCGAGCAGCGACGCTTCGTCAAACTGGGGCCCCAGGTCCTTCTTCCGGATCCCGGCGGTTCGTGGCTTGTGGGGTTCGGCGTCCAGCTTGGCGAGCCACTTGTTGAAGAGCGCCGACAGATCCCCGGGGGCCACTGGCTTTGCGATGTAGTCATTCATTCCAGCATGGAGGCATTCTTCGCGGTCGCCCCGCATCGCATGGGCAGTCATGGCGATGATCGGGATCGCACGATTGAGGGTTTCCGCTTCGCCAGAGCGAATCGCACGGGTTGCTTCGAAGCCGTCCATCTCTGGCATT
>PMLH01000296.1 GCA_003159055.1 Myxococcales bacterium | reverse complement strand
CGAAGGTGCCCATGACGAGGTAGCACGGCATCGAATCCGGCCCAGTCGCGATGTCCGCGTTGCAGCAGAAGAGGGAATCGACGATGCAGAGTTGCTGTCTCGGCGGGGTTCCGCCGATGATCGGATCGCTCTTGTTCATCTTGAAGATGAGGTTGGCCAGGTCCGTGTGTGTCGAGTCAGGCTCCCAGGTACCGTAGTGATTCTTCATGCATAGCGTGACATTGCCCAAGACCGTGCCATACGCATGGCCCTTGTTGTTGGCGATGTTGATGAGAATGTCGACCTTTCCGTTGGCAATATTGGCGGCGCAACGGCGGGTGGTCCCGTCGACCAGCTTGGCATCCGCCCAGCCACCCAGAAGATCTTCCGAGCTTCCGGTCGTCCCACCCACGACCCCGAGCACCTTGCTCTTGTCGGTGGTGCTGAAGTACGACTTGAAGATGCCGGTGGTACCCATGGTGTGTCCGTCGTAGACGATAAAGTTCTGGGGGGTGACGCCCCAGCCAATGAACAGGTTGCTCAATTTCTGCAGAATCGCGAGGTGAGCCGTGTTCTTGGCAAACCCGCCGTTGACCTTGACGGCGATGACCGCGGAGGGCCAATCCTTGCTACTGTCAATCCGAAAGATGGTCTTCCATGCCTCGTCCGCGGTCCCTTTTTGGGCAAGGGCCATCGCCATCGCGTCCATGTCGGCCTGCAGCTGCGCGGTGTTGACCGCGTCGTTCTGAGGGCCGAAGTCCATGCTCTTCGGCTGGCCCTTCATCATGGCCGTGTCGACGCACGCCACGACTCGCATGTTGCTGATGTCCGGATTGATCTCCATCTTCCCGCTCGACGGCCAAGCCGCTCGTGCCGGTGTTGATCGGATCAGCGCCAATCCGGCAGCACCCGCAGTTGTGATCTTGAGGAAGTCCCGTCTTTCCTTCTTCATGAGAAACTCCTTCTCTCTTGGAGCAAGAGATCCACAAGGATCGTCAAGGATCGTCAACTATTGTCGTCGAGCCGATTGGCGAAGCGATGGAGAGAGAATACACGTCATGGGCCAGCAGGGCATGGTTTTCCTGTCGTGCCCTGCTGCGCACCGAGGGAACTAGGGCACGTTTCTACTATTCAGGAACCACAACAATAGAATGCGATGAAGTGGCTTTTCGACTCACGCCGTACCGACGGCCTGACGCAAGGCCAGGGCAGAATCGGACAGGGCGAAGAGGACGAGCTCGCGCGCAAGCGGGTGGTCGAACAGTCTGGCCGAGAGAAGCTCCGAGTCCTGCCCAAGCTCGCGGTCGAGACGCAGAATCTGGGCGAGGCTGGCCGTCAGATCGCCGGTGACGACATAGGCCGCCCGTAGGCTGGTCACGCGCACCGCCTGGCGCCAAAGCGAGGTGTCGGCCTGCGCGCGGATTCGCTGCGCCGTTTCCTCCAGGCTGCGTTTGATCCTGCGGCCGACATTCTTGGTGATGCGCGGACGCCACTGCCCGGCGCTCATGTCCGCGCTCGGCGAAAGCTCGCCCTGACCCCAGAATTCCGAACCGGCGCGCAAAGCACCGAACAAAATGCCGTCCACGTTTTCGGCCGACGCTTCCTCGACCCAGGGAATGTCGAGGGCAACATAGGTCAGAAGTCGCGCAAGCTCGGCGGCTTGGTCGACTTCGGGCCGCTCCGCGAACTTTTGCGGCAGCACCAGCGCGGGCGGAGCACCCGACAGAACACGTCCGACTTCCGTTCCCGGCGCATCCGGGTAAAGGTCGAACTGCAAATCGCCGAAAGCGCGGGCAATGCGGTCGGCCAGCGCGCGCACCGGATGGGATGCACGCGACGTAAGGCGCTGGCTCGCGGAGGTGCCGAACGCTTCGGGCTCCTGACGAATCCATTTCGGAACAGCTTCCGAAAGCAATCCGGCGACGCCAAGCAGCGGCGTTTGCGATTCGTCGGACAGCAGACTGGCGACGACGGTTTCGCGCGGGAGAGAGAGCGGCGACGGCGCACTTGGGGGGAGCGCCTGGCTCGGTCGCGAACCGCCACCACGGCCAGCCTGCGGCTCGACGAAAGCCAGCAGCGCGTCCACAGCGGCCGCGGGCGCAGGTCGCCGGGCCCGCCGATACAATCGCGCCAGCAGAGACAGCATGGCGCTCACTTGTTCGCGGCTCGGCTTGGCTTGCCCGAACGCGGTCAGCAGCGAGGTCATCTCGCGAATGGCTTCGTCATACGAGCTGGTCTGCGCGTCGACCAAGGCCTCGTAGATGTCGACGCGGGTGGGCGCCATGTGGATGGCTTCCCGCAGACGTGCCATGCCCTCGCGTGGCTTGCCCTGCACGGTGGCTTCCAGTTTGCCGATCGCGGCCAACCATTCGGCGCGCTTGGGCCGCCCCGTCGATTCCGCCAGGGCCATGACTTTGCTGAGAGCCGCCGCGGTCTTTTCCGCAGCTTCGCGCCCCGTCCCGAACAAGTTGCACAGATTGTCGATCGCCCCCGTGCTTTCGGTGGCCAGCAGAACCGCTTGGATGAGGATTCGCTCGGCGCTCTGCTCGTCGCCCAGAGTCCGAAAGACTGCGCCCAAACGCGCGATCGTGTCGCCGCTGGCGACCCCGACCTGTTCGGCGAGTTTTTCGGCTTCCATCGCCTCTCGGCGTGCCGTGTCCTTGAACGCGGGTGAACGCGAATGGACCTCGGCGAGCGTGATGATCGCGCGGAGTCGCTCGCTTGGATCGCGCGAGATTCCCATCGCGCTGCTGGCGGCCTCGACCGTCTCGGCGTGCAGGCCAAGGGCCATGCTGACGTCGGCCAGGGCCAGTAGGTTGCCCACGTGCTTCGGGGCGCGTTTGCGTGCGCGGCGCAGCCCTTCCAGGGCGACCGTCGGATCGTTCAGACTGCGAAGGGCGACGTGGGCCAGGGCTGCCCCAAGCTTGGCGGCCTGGTCCGGGGACAGCGCTCGGTCCAGCGCCGCTCGCAAGGTTTCACCCGCCTTGCCCGCGTCGAGCCCGTCTGCCACCGCCGCGATGACAGCGTCGGCCGCGCGTGCGGAGCTTGGGTCTTCACCCAGGGCTCGACAGACGAGATCGGTGGCATTGCCCTTCTGCTCGGGCCACGCGCGACAGGCGGTGGCTGCCTCCAGCAGGCGCTCGCAACGCGCGCTTGCGTCCAGCTCCAGACTGCCAAGCGCACTCGCCGCCTTGACGAAGGTCTGCGCTTCCCCAAGGCGGAAGGCCATGCGGTGAAGGCCCCGCGCGGCGGTCAGAGAGTCGGGCCAACCATCGAGTGCGATGGCATAGGCGAGCAGGGCTTCCTTCTGCGCCTCGTGGTTCGCTTCCGAGCGATGCTCGATGATGAGGGCCGCGGCCAACTGCAGCGCTGCGCTGGCCAGCGGGTCGGCGGTTGCCGCAGCCAGGGTCGCAAGCGATCCGGCGACCCCATCGAGCGGAGCTCCTCCCTCGAAGTAAAGGCCAGTCTGCTTCAGCAGAAGCTCGTGATAGAGCCAGTTGTCAGGTGCAAGCCTGGCCAGCATGTCGCGCGCGGGCGCTTGTCCGTCGGGAACGCGGACGTCGCCATACTCCTCCAGCGCCAAGAGCTCGAACACACTGCCAAGCTTGGCTTCGCGGGTTTCGAAGCATTCGATCTGTTTGCGCAACACCATGTCGAGGTCGGCCGAGCGATCGGTTCGGCGCAAGGCGTGTTCCAGGGTTCGCAGTGCCGCCACGCCGGTGGCCGGATTTTCCGCCAAGTCGGCCAGCCGCTTGAGCGACTTGCTTGCGTCCCGTTCCTCGGCCAGCAAGCCGCCGAGGGCAAACTGGCAGCGCGGATCGGGTGTTTCCGTTGCGTGTAGCAGAGCCAGGCGCTCGGTCCTCTTGCCGGTGCGCAGGTACGCGCGATCCAAACGTTCGGCTACCGCTGGATCGTCGGGGATGCATGTGCGCGCTTCGGCGAGGAGCGGAATGGCCCGCTCGGCATCGCCCAAGCGGTCGTCGTGGATTTCGGCGGCTTCGAGCAGAAGCTCGCCCCGAAGGGCGGGATCGGAGGTTATTGCTGCAAGCCCAGCCAATTCCTCCGCCAGCGGGCGGTAGTCTCCGTTGGCGAGCAGGATGCGGCGGATCTCCGCGCGCGGGGTCGGGTTGCTGGAGTCCATGCGGTGGGCCTCCCGCCACGCAGCCAGCGCGTCGGTCGGCCGGTGCATCCGCTCTTCCAGAAAGCGGGCGATTTCCGCCTGGATAGGATAGTCGCTCTGACCTTTGCGAGTCTGTCCGAGGAGCAGGCGCAACTGGGCCAATGCATCGGCTTGGCGTCCGGCGCGCTCATGAATGCGAAAGGCGGCGCGCAAAGCAGCCGGATCTCCCCCGGTGCGGGCCAGCACGCGCTTGACGAGATCGAGTGCGGTGTCCGGCTCTCCGAGCTTTTGCGACGCCACGTCGGCGGCTCGCAGCAGGAGCGAACGTTCGAGGAAAATGTCGTCTTCGGACAAGTCAGCTTCGAGCACAAGGGCGCGCAAGTGCTCTCGTGCATTGCCCGCGCGCGCCGCACATCGGGCCAGGCCCAAGATCGCGCTGCGCCGAGTGGGCTCGATGCCGAGGATTTCGCCGTACACGGCAAGTGCCCGGCCGGGATCTCGCACCTCGTCCTCCCAAATCAACGCGAGCTTCTCCAGGTGGGCTACCCGTCGTGCCGAGTCCGCAGCCGCGGCAGCTTCGACGTAGAAATCGATGCGTGCCCTGACGCGAGAGGCGTCGTTCGGATCGGTCAGCGAGGGAGGTGTGCCCGGCGTGAGCAAGCGAACGATGGCGTCGGTCACGTCGGGATGGCTTGGGTCGATTGCCCAGGCGGAGCGCAAGGCAGAGAGCGCCACATCCGGGGCGCGCATATCGTGCTCGGCAATGCCTGCAGCCCGCAGCAACAGATCGATGCGCGCGTTCTCCGCAGTCGCGCGCGACGCTTGATCGGTGAACATCGCCACGCGCTGCTCGTGCTGTCCCAGGGCGGCCAAGGCCCGGTCGAGTTTTTCCCGCATCGCCTCATCGTCGGGCTCGGCGGCCAGCACGTGGTGGGCATGGGTTGCCATGTCGGCAGCCCGACCCAGCCCTTCGCACCCTTGCACCAAGCGGCGATGGAAGTACGCCCGCTCGGAATCATAGGCTAGGGCAAGTAGCTTGCTCCCGGTAGCGACCGACGCTTCCAAGTTGCCGGTGACGTCGTACCAGCGCCAGAGCTCGCGCAGCGACGCACGTTGGATGGAAACCGTGGCGCCCGGTTGGCCTGCAGCGCGTTCGTAGAGCTCGATGGCCACCGGTCTCTGATCCAGCCGTTCGCCGGCCAGCCGAGCCGCGAAGTAGAGCAGTCGCGCGCCGCGCGCTCCGTCGGTTTCCCGGTCGGCCTCGGACGTCCAGGCGCGCACGAGGGCTTCCACGTGTCCATGCAAGAGCAGATGTCTGGTGTAGGCGTCGCGCACCGGACCGATTGGCCCGTCGAGCACCAGCGCGGCTTCGAAGGCGGCACGCGCGGCGTCGGTGCGGCCGAGCTTGTCCAAGAGTAGTCCGCGCTCGACCTCGAGCCACGCCGACAGCTTCGCGTCGCTGCGGAAGACCGCCGCCATGGTTTCCAGATGCGAAGCCAGGGTTTCGGTCTGCAGCTGGGTCTCCGTCGCGTGCGGTGCCGCCGTCAGGGCGGTCTCCAGCCCGCGCAGCGCGCCTGGGTGTGCCGGCCTGACCGCGAGCACCCGGCGATACGATTGCCAAGTGCGTTCTGACGGTGCCGTACTGGCAGCGAGCAACATGCCGAGCTCGAGCTCGCGTGTGACCCGCGTGTCCGGATCGGTCGTGGCTCGAAGCTCCGCTTCAACCAGTGCAAGCGCCGGTGCGGCCGGGCGGAACGGGGTCAATCGTCGCGCGGCCATGAGCGGCGCGAGCGAATTGGCTGCCATGCCGTGGGCAGCTCGGTACTCCGCCAAGGCGGATGCCGGATCGCCCCCTGCGACTTCCAATAGAAGTCCAAGCTCGGTTTTCGCGTGGGCCAGGGTTGCCCGCCCGCCCAAAGCCGCTTGTTCCACCCGCTTGCGTGCGGCGGCAATGGCCGATTCCGGCGAGAATCGGTCGATCTCGACGGTGCGGGGCCGAGAGGCGTCGACCTCGGGCAACGGCGCGGTTTGCGCGCCAAAGGCCGCGACCACGGACGGCGTTGGTGCAGCCGGTGCTGCGACCGAAGTCCTGCCAGTCGTTCGAGCCGCGCTCGGAACGGGCGGCGCTGCGGTTGGCATGGGCGCGCTCTTCTCCGCGGCGAATGCACCCTGCACAGGAAACACCTCTGATCGTCGAGGGGTTGGCGCAACCGAAGGTGGCGGCGTCGCCGACCGGCTTCTCGCCGGGACGGGCGGGGCCGACTTGGGCAAAGGCGGCGGCCGTTTGGCAGGCAGGCTGGGGGGCGCCTCGCTGGCTCTGGTTGGCAATAGCACCGGGGTCGGCGTGGCCTCGATCAGCTCTACTTCGCCGGTTGTGCTTTCCTCGTCTGATGCAGCCTCGGGAACGGATCCCGCCGTGGTCGGTTCTGCTGCTCCGTTCGCCGCCGGCTTTTCCGTCGATGCAGGTATTGCCACGTCGGCAGTGCTCGCTGCGGTTGTCTCATCGGAAGACGGCACCATGTCAGCCGCGTCGTTCTGGTCGGTCGTTTCGGACTTGCGGTCGGATTCCTCGTGATTCGCGCCAGTCATGGTTTTCCTCTGGGCTAGGAGTCGCTCGGGCGCCTGCCGCGGGCTCAATCAACGTTCGGTCTTCCGAACAAGTCGGGATCAATGAAGCTCTGAGTGACGCTGTCAGTGTCGCCCACGCTAATCTCGTCAACTAGAGACGACTAGAATACTCGCTTGCGCAGTGCCGGGAAGCGGTGAAATCGTCGACAGCGGCTGTGGAAGATGGCTCCCGCCGCGAGATTTACTGAGCGAAAATCAGAAGCGCCGAGGATCTCACGACATTTGGCCGCGGCCGACAATCGCGTGCGGAGCCTGCGCTTTGGCTTTGCCGGCAGTGGGGCTAGTCGTGCTGGCTCGCAGAACAAGAAGCGTCGGAGCCGGGCAGGCAGGACTCCGGCGTGGCAGGTTTTCCTGAGGCCAGAAAGAAGTCCCTGCAGAGACAGATCTTCTGGCAGCACAACTTGCCCCCGCCGGCCGTGTCGGCCGCGCCGAATGGGACGGCACAGGTGTAGCCTCCCTTGCACCGCTTGTCGTTGGGATTGCTGCGATCCCGGGTTTGACCTTGGCAATCGCCATCCCCCGAGCAAGTGTCGGAGCAGTACGCGCCGGTGTCGAGTGTGAGAGACACGCCTGGCTGAATCGGAGGTTTCACGCACATGCGGGTCTGGCAGTCAGTCGCGTTGATGCTGTACGCGCCCTGTTCGGGCGCGATGGTCTGGCCCAGGTTGCAGGAACGTCCCAATCCTTTGTCTTCGCAGCCGCCGACGACGAGCATCGTGGTCACGGCCAGGGCCATGCTTGAGGCAAGCCGCCACGACACCGTAGAAAGGGTGGTGGGTTTGGGGCCATGTTTCTCAAACATCGAGATGCTCCTTTGTCCGCACGGGCGTGCCGTGGGCGCGAGCCTCGCGTCCACGGGACCGTGACGGTCCGCGAGAAGGTCGGTGGCTAAAATAACCTGGAGTCGGAACCCAGGTAAAGGAATCAGAGACCGCTTGGATGAAGGTCTGTCGTTGGTGTCGCTGGTGCGATGCGGCCGACATGCGTGTCGGGCACGGTCTTCGCAAGCAATTCTGCGGCGTTGGTGAGCAGTCGCTCGGTTTCGTCCCACCCGATGCAGCCGTCGGTGATAGATACGCCATAGCGCAGCGGCACCCCCTGCATCCAAGTCTGCTTACCAGCGAACAGATTGCTTTCGAGCATGACGCCGAGGATGCTTCTCTGTCCCGACGCGAAGTTCTGAACCACGTCGGCGAACACCGGCGCTTGCCTGGCAGGGTCCTTGCGCGAATTGTCGTGGGAGCAGTCCACCATCACGCCGCGGACCAGACCTTCGTTGTTCACGGCTTCGGCCGCCGCGCGGATGTCCTCGGGAAGAGCCTTCGGGCCCGAGGCGCCGCCGCGCAGGACAATGTGGGCGTCCTGGTTTCCCTTGGTCTTGACCACCGCCGACATGCCGTCACTGTTGATGCCCAGAAAAGCGTGGGCATGGCGAGCGGACAGGACGGCGTTGATGGCGTTTTGCAGCGACCCGTCGGTGCTGTTCTTGAAACCGACTGGCATGGAAAGGCCGCTCGCCATCTGGCGGTGCACCTGGCTTTCGGTGGTGCGCGCGCCGATGGCGGCCCAGGACACCATGTCGCTCAGGTAGTGCGGGACGACGGTGTCGAGGAACTCGGTCGCACAGGGCAGTCCAAGGCTGGTGATTTGCCGCAGAACCTTGCGCGCCATGACCAGCCCGGCCGAAATGTCGCTCGATCCATCGAGGTGCGGATCGCTGATGAGCCCCTTCCAGCCCATCACCGTACGCGGCTTTTCAAAGTACGTCCGCATCACGATGAGCAGGTGATCGCGGGTCGCGTCCGCGACCTTTTGCAGCTTCTCGGCGTAGGCAATGGCCGCGTCCTGATCGTGAATCGAGCACGGCCCGACCACGATGACCAAGCGATGGCGATCGTGGCCGCGCAGGATCGTGGAAATCGCATCGCGGCTGGACCAGACCATCTGCCGGATCGAGTCCGAGGCCGGCAGCTCCTCCTCGAGCTGACCAGGCGTTGGAAGCGGCGCGAATTCGGCGATGCGTAGGTTCTTGGTCTGCAACATGGCTCTTTTTTCTCCACAAACGAAAAAAGGCCCTGAGAGGGTTTCTCAGGGCCTTGGTTGACTTCGATGAAGACGTTGCTTAGTCGAGTCCCCGCAGCCCTGGCTTCCACCAGGTGCTAAAGTAGCCAAAAAACGCGGGGTGACGCTGCATGAACGTTTCTACAGTAGCATGGCTGCGGTCGAGGTCAAACGATCCTTTCGACACTGGGATTCGGAGTAGGCGGCGGAGGCCGAGGCGGGGACTGGGACGGAGACGGGGCGGTGGAGCGTGGCCCCGTCAGGGCATGGGCGTTAAGCGGGCCCTTGCGTGGAGCCGGCTTGCGGTCGCGGGACCCGTGAGCGTGAGGGTGAACGTGTTCGTGTACGACACGCGGATCGCGAACCGCCTGGCGCTCATGCACCCACAAAATGTGTAAGCGGGAACATGGGTGACGTTTTAGACCGGGCANNGTTGGCGCAGGCAGCGCCAGCGGGGCACGACCGGGGAGGACGCCGAAGCCACCATCCCCAGCAAGCGCTGCGCGGACGTCGCCGGGTTCAACGTCCACGCAAACACCTGCGCTCGCGCCAACGATCGCGAGCGGATCGAGCACCTGGTGAAATACCTCGCGCGACCACCGATCGCCACCGCCCGCCTAAGCGAGCTGCCCGATGGG
>PMLH01000625.1 GCA_003159055.1 Myxococcales bacterium | reverse complement strand
CACAGACACGTTGCCCTGCGCCGCTTGACCTTCCGTCGGTCCGGAGGAAGAAATCACGGCCGGGCGGAGGTAGTGCTTCTGCCAGACGATACCGCCATAGCCAATACTGGACGCAACCGCCACCGTGATTGCAAGCTTCGCCAGCCTGCGCGAACCCGGCGCCTTCGCCTCGATCATCTCGGTTTCGCCGATGTCGCTCGCCTGCGGAAGCGCGCCCAGCGAATCACCGATTGGACTTCTCCGCGCGGGCGGAGAACCTACTCTCGGCGCCTCATCCGGCGGCCGCACGTCAGGTCGGGTCAAGAGGGGCGGCTGCAGCGGCACCAGCGACGGCGGGGGTGGCGCTGCGTCCAAGGCCCGCGCGCGCTCGGCGCTGTCTACGATGTCGAAGAACGGCACCAGCTCGGGCATTGTGCCCAGCGTCTGCCAGGACTGGCCGTCCTGCGAAATCTGGTCCGCGCGCGTGACCCGCCTTTCGACAATCCATTTGTGAAGCTGGGTCAGGTCCCGCAAGTCTTGGCTTCGCCCGCCCGTGGTCAGGAGCTTCCACGTGCCGCCGACCTTGCCGTCGCTCGAAAGCGACAAGGCCGCGACCGAGACCGGCCCAGCCGCGGCATGCGAACGCTTGACCGTGAAAAGATGGCCGCAGTCACTGCACTGCACTTCGGTACCGAGATCGCTTACGCTTGCGTCCTCGACCTCGTACTCGGTCTGGCAACGTTCACAGCGAACATCCATTAGTTTCGGCCTAGGCCTTACTTGTAGCACTCCTTGCCACCCTCCTTGAAGAGTCAGTGGCACGAACCCCGCCGTTTACGCCAAACGAAGGCACACGAGGAACATCCCCAGCCCGACCAAAAAACCAAGGCCGGCAAAAACCGCAGGCGTGCGCACCAGGACAAAATTCCTGTCGAGCCCCTTAAGAAAGAAGACCACCGCCGAGGTGCACCACAGCGCCAGACCGAGCAACGCCAGCATAACCAAAGAGGTTTTGGGACGAGGCCTTTCGGTCAGGCGTTGCTCGTGCCAGGCCGTGCGCTCTTCGAACGTGGAGCTCCCGATCGGGTCTTCGGTCGCCGCCATCAGGCGAGCCAGCCGACGGTTGATGACGGGCAACCGATTGGCGTAGGGCGTGTAGAAGGACTGTGTCCCCAGCAGGGCCGCCCGCTCAGCCTCGAAAGCAGCGCGCGCGGTCGCGTAGTCGCCCCTGGTCACTGCGGCGACACCCATGGCGTCCAGACGGTCGAGGGCTCGGTGCACCACCGGATTACCTGGCACGTACGCGCGTCCCGCGTCGAGGTAGTGGCGAACCGCCTCGACAGGGTCGCCGCGTTCTTCTGCTGCCGCGCCCTGCCGGTACGCGGTTTGGGCTTCGATGACCAGCCGCACGACCACCACGCTGACGGCGGCAAAAATGCCGATTCCGGCGATGGCCAGCTGACGCCGGATGGTCGCCATCAGACGAAGTCCCGTTTGCGGAAGATCAACATCGCGAAGATGAGCACCACAACCGAGTAGGCGACACCGTAGGCGGTCGCAGAGAGAATGTAGTCCGCCCCGACGAACTGCCGGTGTACCGATACTTCTTCGGCGCCCACGATCGAGCCGGACGGGTAGAAGAGGTGCAGGTTGGGCACGATGTCGCAAAGCAGGTTGAGAACGGTTTTTGCGCCGGGTCCGACTTTCTCGCCGAGCGCCCGAATATCCGGAACCGACCGCCCCACGACGAAACAGCCCAGCGAAAAGAACCCCGAAAGGAAAGGGCTCGAAAACGCAGAGAAGAACACCGCGATGGACGTCACCAGCATCACGTTGATGAACAGAAGCCACACCGCCTTCGCCGTCGGAACGTCGAAATGCGCGTCCTCCATGGCCAGCACAATGCCGAGGACGAGCCCCATCACAACCATCTGCACAGCGAGGGTCAGCAAGATGCCGAGCCACTTGCCGAGCACGAACTCCCAGCGCCACAGAGGCTTGGGCAAAATCGTGTACACGGTCTTGAGGTCGAGCTCTTTGTAGAGCAGGTTCACGCCCACGAAGATCGCGATGATCACGCCGAAGATGTCGATGCCGAACAGGCCGATGTCGCGAACGGCGCGGACTTCTTCGTGCAGGGTAAGGTTCCCGATGGCCACCGCCGACACGATGATGAGCACGGCGAAGAACAGCAGGCTGTACAGGATCTTGTTGCGAACCGCCTCGCGAAAGGTGTTCCAAGCGATGGCGATGATGCGATTCATGACGTGCCCTTCTGCGCTTCCGCCTCGCGCACGAAGAGGTCTTCGAGGGATTCGCGCCGCTCTGTTACCGAGATGACGCTGCACTGGGCGGCAAGCGCCGCGCGCAGAAATGCATCCACATCCGCGCCTTCTGGCAGATCGATCAGCATGCCATCGGGGGTTTGGCGGATCTTGCCACCCTCGGGCAGGGGCGGAATCTGCCCGACGCCGTGACGGAGGGAGATTTCCGTCGACAGCAAGCGGGCGGAGAGAAGCTCGGAGAGCGGTCCGACGTCGCGAATGCGGCCGGCGAAGATCATGGCAACCCGATCGCAGGTCGTTTCCACGTCCGGAAGGATGTGGGTCGAGTAGAGAACGGTCCGACCCTCGCGCTTGAGCTCGAGCATGAGGTCACGAATTTCCTTGCGGCCGATCGGATCGAGGCCCGTCATCGGTTCGTCGAGAACCACCAGCTCGGGATCGCCCATCAAGGCCTGCGCGATACCGATGCGCTGGAGCATGCCCTTGGAAAACTTGCGCAGCGGCCGGCCGCGCGCGTGGTCGAGGCCGACACGGTTGATAAGCCCGTCGGCGCGCTTGCGGCGCTCGCGTCTCGGCACGTCGGAAAGCGCACCGGCCAGATCGAGGAATTCCTCGGGGGTCAGGTATTCGTAAAAATACGGGCTCTCAGGCAGATAGCCAAGCCGCCGTTTGGCCTCGCGGTTCGGCACCGAACGCCCCAGCACCTCGGCGCGCCCGCGCGACGGAAATACCAACCCCATCAGCATCTTGAGCGTGGTGGTCTTGCCCGAGCCGTTGGGGCCGAGGTAGCCGAACACCTCGCCGCGCCGAACGTCGAACGACGCGTCTTTCACCGCCTCGACGCGTTTGCGAAAGAAGCCCAGGTGAAAGGTCTTGGCCAGCCCGTCGGCACGCAGAACGATGTCGGTCATCGATGAAACGCCATCTTAGCCATCGAGGTGTCGGCGATACCAGTAGATGGTGCGCAGAAGCCCTTCTTCCAGATCGATCTTGGGCGCGAAGTGTAGAAGCTCCTTCGCCTTGTCGATGTTCGGGATGCGCAGCTCGACGTCGGCGTGGTTCCACGGCACGTACTCGATATGCGAAGCGCTGGAGGCCAAGCGCACGATTTCCTTGGCCAGTGCGTGGATGGTCAGGGTCGAGCGCGGGTTGCCGATGTTGAACGAGTGCCCCACCGCTTCGTCGCGCGCGAGCGCCAGCATGATGCCGTCGACGATGTCGTCCACGTAGCACCAAGCACGAATCTGCGCCCCGTCGTTGTGAACGGTGAGCGGCTGTCCGCTCAGGGCGCGCAGGATGAAGTGATGAACTGCGCCCTCGCCCACCTGGCGCGGACCGTAGATGTTGAAGGGCCGAATCGACACCGTGGGAAGCTGGTATTGCTTCCAGTAGTTCATCGCCAGGTGTTCGGTCGCCAGCTTGGCGACGGCGTAGGTCCAGCGCGCCTCACCGACGGCGCCCAAGGTGGTGGCGTCCCATTCGGTCACGTTGTAGGCGTAGCGGCCGAAGACCTCGCTGGTCGAGAAATCGATGACCCGCTTTACGCTGCCCGCTGCCTGCGCCGCTTCGAGCACGTTCATCGTGCCAAGCATCGAGACTCGCATGGTGAGTACCGGATTGCTCAGCACCGTATCCACCCCGGCGATGGATGCCAGGTGGATGGCGGCATCGCAGCCCGACATCGCATCGCTCACCGCCCCTGCATCAAGGACGTCGCCCTTGATCGCTTTGACCCGCGGATGCTTGTCGAGCCCCGCCGGCCCCAAAGCATTGCGACGAAAGGTATCGAGCACCACGATGTCGTTGTCAGGGGCCAACCTTTCCACGAGGTGCGAGCCGATGAAGCCGGCACCACCGGTGAGGAGAATTCGCCGTCCGGAAATCCTTGGGATCGCAAAAGAAGTGTCGCTCATGGCAATGGGAGCCGTATCATAGCCCAACCTTTCAATGCCTGGTACGATCCGGCCCAACCCCGAGCGACGCCGCGCTGGCGTTCTGATTCCGCTTTTCTCCATTCGCACCGGCAGCGGCTGGGGGCTTGGGGAGATCCCAGATCTCGTGCCCATGGCACGATGGAGCAGTCGAGCCGGCATTCGGGTGGTCCAGATGTTGCCGGTTTGCGCGGTGTCCGGGGGCGAGACCAGCCCGTACTCGGCCAGCACCGCGTTTGCGATTGATCCTGTATATCTCGGCCTGGATGCCTGCGAGGATTTCGTCGCGGCCGGTGGACGAAGTGCCCTTTCCCACGAGGATCGCTGCCTGCTCGACGAAGTCGCCGCGGCGCCGGCCGTGCCCTGGAACCGGTTGCGCCCGCTCAAGGAGCGCGCCATGCGACTCAGCTTCGCGCACTTCGCCGCCCACGAGGGCAAGCACCGCACAAAGCGAGCGCAGAAGCTGGCCGAGTTTCGCAAGGACCATCGCCATTGGATTGAAGACTGGGCCCTGTTTGCGGCGCTCCACCAACAGTACGACAAACACTGGAAAGACTGGCCGAAGGACTTGGCCAACCGGAAGCCTGCCGCCCTGGAAAAGGCGCAGAAGACCCACGCAGAGGAAATCGCCTTCGTCACCTGGCAGCAGTGGCAGCTGGACGTGCAATGGCGGCAGGCACGCGCACAAGTGCAAAGCCTCGGCGTCGAGTTGATGGGCGATCTGCCGTTTGTGGTTGCGGAGGATTCCGCCGACGTGTGGAAACATCGCAAACTGTTTCGCCCGGGCATGCGCGTGGGCGCGCCGCCGGACGCCTTGTGTGCCGAAGGGCAGGACTGGGGCCTGCCGCTTTTCGATTGGGCGACGATGGAAAGGACCGACTTTGCGTGGATGCGCGAGCGCGCCGAGCGCGCCGGGCGCCTGTTCGGGCTTTACCGCGTCGACCACGTGATCGGCCTGTACCGCACCTACTACCGATCGGCCGACGGACGAAAGTCGGGCTTCACACCGTCGGACGAAGAAGCGCAGATCCGCCTCGGCGAAACCCTGCTCACCATGATGAACGAGTATGGCGAAGTGGTGGCGGAAGACCTGGGCATGGTTCCGGAATTCCTGCGCCCGTCGCTGGCGCGGCTTGGCCTGCCTGGGTATCGGGTCCTGCGCTGGGAAAAGGACGACCTGTGGCGCGACGGCCGGATGCAACCGTTTTATCGGGATCCTGCGCGATGGCCGGCAATTTCCGTTGCCACCTCGGGCACGCACGACACGACCACCCAAGCCGAGTGGTACGACAGCCTTTCCCCCGACGACCGCCGTGGCCTTGCGCGCCTGCCAGGTCTTGCCCAGCTGGACTCCGACCGCAAGTTCGACGACGCGATCCGCGACGCCCTTCTGCGCGTGCTGTACCAATCGGGCGCAAACCTGTGCCTTCTGCCCTTCCAGGACCTCCTCGGCCATCGCGAACAAGTGAACGTGCCCGGCAGCGTGAACAACCGCAACTGGACCTACCGCATGCCCGTGACCGTCGAAGCCCTAGCCGACGAGCAAACGACCACCGACCGCCTGCGCTGCCTGTCGGTCGAAGCAGGGCGCTCGGAGTAGCGGCTCCGAGCAGACGATCCGCGCGGTTCAAGCTTGATCTACTCCCGCGGATCGGGGAAGTAGTGGAAAACCAAGCTCACGCAAGGAGTACCATGACCATCGCCTGCAAATTCGGGGGCACATCCCTCGCCGACGCTTCCCAGTTCCGAAAGGTCGCCGCCATCATCCGATCCAATCCGGATAGGCGCGCGGTCGTCGTCTCGGCGCCGGGCAAGCGCCACAAGCAGGATCCCAAGGTCACCGACATTCTGTTGTCGATCCACGAGATGGTTTCGCGCGAGATGGACGCCAGTCCTTCGCTGTCCCTTCTGCGCAGCCGTTTCCTCCAGATTGAAAGCGAGCTGGGCGTCCAGGCCGGCATGGCTGCCGCGCTCGATGCTTTCGAAGCCGCGGTCATGGCCGGTGCCGACCGCGACTGGATCGCTTCACGCGGCGAGTATTTCTCGGCGCGCATCATGGCCGCATTCTTGGGCGGCGCATTCGTCGAGGCCGAGCGCGCGGTGTATCTGACCGCGAACGGCCTGGTCGACGAGCGGACCTGGAAGGAATTGCCCGCTCGCTTGCCGGCCAAGGGCTACTTCGTGTTGCCATNNGGTCAAGACCTTCTCGCGCGGCGGCTCGGACATCTCGGGCGCCATCTTGGCCCGCGCGGCTTCGGCGGACCTGTACGAAAACTGGACCGACGTTTCCGGGCTGCTGATGACCGACCCGCGCGTAGTGCCCGACGCCGCGCCGATGGAACGCGTGACCTATCGCGAGCTGCGCGAGCTGGCCTACTCGGGCGCGAACGTCTTCCACGAGGAGGCCATCCTGCCGTGCAAGCAGGTCGGCATCCCGATCCGCATCGCCAACACCAACGATCCCAAAGCCAGTGGCACCTTGATCGTGCCGGAAAACCAGGCCGCGGACCGTCCCATCGCGGGCGTGGCCGGACGCAGTGGCTTCTGCCTACTGCAAATCGAGAAGACCCTGATGAACAAAGAGCGCGGCTTTGGTCGCCGCGTGCTCGGCATCCTGGAAACCAAGGGCATCAGCTACGAGCTGTCGCCATCGGGCATTGACTCGATGTGCGTGGTCATCGAACAGAAGAACTTCGAGGGCGTGGCAGAGCAAGTGCTGCAAGAGATCCGCAACACCTGCGATCCAGATTCCATCGAGGTCGAACGCAACCTGGCGCTCATCGCCACCGTGGGCCACGGCATGTCGCGGCGTATCGGCGTTTCCTCGCGCCTGTTCACGGCTCTGGCGAACGCTGGCGTCAACGTCCGCATCATCGACCAGGGCGCCTCCGAGATTTCCATCATCGTCGGCGTCGATGAGGCGGACTTGCCCAAGGGATTGCGCGCCATCTACGACGCCTTTGTGCGCTGAGGGTTGTTATGGGAACCCTGGGAGGGTTCTGCTCTGCACTCTGCACCTGCCCCACCCCTGCCCCGCGCTGCGCGCGGCCTCGCCATGCCCGCGATGCTTCGCTGCCGGCAGAGCCGCCAGGCTCCGCACGCGTTGGCCCAGCCTGCTCGACGCTGTCATGTGGACGCTCTTCGTCCGCACTTCCGGCCCAAAAGTGACAGTCCTTGGCGATCGGTCAGCCCAGCAGCCCTCTCCCTGCGACCAAGACCAAGGAAATACAGCTATTTCCAAGTGGCGTCGCGTTGTCGTACGGTTGGCATCGTTGGTGCAATAAGTTGGTAGGCCCTTCTTGACAACCGAGGATTGAGACGATGCTCGGCAGAATCCGAGAGAAAACGTCCGGGTTCACGCTGGTTGAACTGATGATTGTTGTGGCCATCATCGGCGTGTTGGCTGCCATCGCCATCCCCGCGTTTACAAAATACGTCCGCAAAGCCCGCGCCTCGGAAGCGGTCTCCCAGCTCAACAAGCAGTGGGTTGGTTCGATTTCGTACTACGAGTCCGACCACACGAGCGCCGATGGCTTCGTTCTTACCAAGGAGTTCCCGGGCCCGAGCGGCGCCTGGGAAAATACCCAGGAGTGCGGCTGCCAGCAAGGCACTTTCTGTGCGGGGGCGAGCCCCATCTGGAGCACAGACCTGGTTTGGCAGGCCTTGACCTTCGCCTTGCCAGATCCGCATCACTACATGCCCGGCTACTCCAGCGCCGGATTCGGAAGCTCAGCTCTCTTCACCGCCTATTCCAAAGGCGACCTCAATTGCAACACGGTCTTGGCGCAATTCTCGCGCCAGGGGGCAATCAACAGTATGGGGGACGTGTCGGGCAGCCACATTCCTATCATTGTGAACGAGCTCGAATAGCCGTCACAGCAGCGTCGCCTACATCCCGGCCGGGCCGCAGCTCGCAAGCTCGACCGGGTAGCCAGGCGGCCTTTGCAGAGCAAAGGCGTTGTCGGGAAACGTGGGGTTGATCGCCCGCTCACGAACTCGGATTTCGACGCCGTCGTCGAATCCCTTGCCCGGCTCGGCGAAACGCACCAGACGTGGCAGCGCGATGCCGCCAGCGCGCTCGAAGTCTTCGTAGGACACACGCCAGCGGTCGTTCGCGCCTCGGGCGGCGCCTTCGAGAAATGCCACGTCCCACGCCGCGGCGGCGGGGTTCGGCCTTCGCAGACCGAGCCACAGCGTGGTGCCCGACGGATCGTCGAGCACGAGCACGTCCGCACCGCGCGCCGAGTCCCACTCGACCCGCACGGCTTTCGTCGCGTCCTGCATCGGCGCGTCCCCAAGCAGAATGGCCGCAACCGCCGGCGGCGCCAGCGGAATGCGAATCAAGGCCGCGACGTTCGCGGGGCACGCGGGGCCCTGACGAAACACGTGCTTCTGGTAGTCGATGAAGGTGAACTGGCCATCGTTCACGGCCAGCGCCGCCACGGTTCCTTGCAGGGTGACCTCGGCCTCGAAGCGGAGCTGCCCTGTGCGCGTGGCCAGCATCTGCACGGTACCGCGCACGCGCTGCCCGCCCAGCCAGCTCGTCGCGCGCGTCTCGACGTTGATGCCGCGGACGCTGTCTTGGCGTGCCTTGACCGCGCCCAGCAGCTCCTGTTCGCTCGGGGCCGGATAGGCACGCACGAGCTTAGCCATGCCCCCGCAGCCACAGGCGAGAAGCGGCAGCGCCGCGCTTGCCAGCAGATGACCGCTCCGAATGCTGTGTTTGTTCATGGGTTCGCTGCCTTACGTTCTACCAGTCGCCCCAGGCTCTCCTCCAGCTTGTGGCGCAGACGCTCGTCGGGATTGAAGCCCAAGGCGCGGCGGAAAGCGGACGTCGCGCGCGCAGTCTCCTTGCGCTGGGCGTACAGCGTACCCAAGTGCCACTGGATCTCCGGATCCGCAGGTTCGAGACGCGCAGCTTGTTCCAGAAAGGCGGCGGCCTTGTCGAGATCGTGCCTGTGAAAATGAACCCAGCCCAGGCTGTCGATCAGGCCTCCCGATCCAGGGTCGAGGGCACTCGCCACCTGTACCCGCCGGAGCGCGAGGTCGAGCGCATGGTCGTGGTCGGCGGCAATGAAACCCCAGAAATTGAGGGCCTCGACCGAACCGGGGTTCTTGGCGAGCAGCTTTTCCGCGAGGTCGAGCGCTTCCTTCCAGCGGCCCCGCCGTTCTTGGAGCGCCGCCAGGGTCATCACGGGGCGGCTTTCGTCGGGGTAGAGCGAGAGCACCTTCTCCAGGCGGGCAATCCCCGCAGCGGCATTCCCGCGCTTCTCCTCGACCAAGGCCGCGGCCACGGCAGCTTCGACCGCAATGGCGCTTGGATCCCCTCGGGCGAGCGTCGCCGCTTCCTCGATGACATGAATTGCTTCGGCGCCCTTACCGGCTTCCCGCAGAAGCTCCGCCGCCCGCAAGCGAGCCTCGAGGTAAAGCGGCGAATCCTTTGTCACTTTCAAGAGCACCGCCAGCGCCTCTTCGGGCTTGCCCAGGTCCTTCAGAAGTCCCGCACGCAGAAGCGAGATCCGAATCTTCTGACTCTCGGCAATGCCCATCTCCGCCCCGCGCGAAAGCAGCGCCAGAGCGCGCGCAAATCGTCGCGCCGAGCGCTCGAGCTCGACGCGGGCGGTGAGGCTGTCGGCGTCCAGGCTTGAATCGGGAAGCGCCAGATCGTCGACGACTTGCTCGGCTTCCCTGTTGCTGCCGATGCCGACCAGAAAGCGGGCGAAGGCGGCGGCGATTTCCGGCGAGCCCTCCGAACGGTCGAGCGCATCGCGAAACACCCGTCGCGCATCGTCGTTCCTGCCGGTAGCGGCATAAAGCCACGCCAGCGCGGCCAGGGCCTCGATCTGGTTCGGTTCCTCGGACAGGGCGGCGCGCAAGTGCTCCTCGGCCTTCGCGGTCTCGCCCACCGCCCATGCGATCGCGGTCAGACGCATAAGGCCGGTACCCGAGGCGGGCTGAGCCTCGCAAAGCGTTTCGAGGGTGGCCCGCGCCGCCGGCAAATCCAGCGTCTGCAATTCCGCCTCCGCCAGTTCTAGATACACCGACTCAGCATCGTCGTCGCTGGCTTGGAAATCGACCTCGCTGCCGGCCTTGCGCAGCGCCGCCACCGTGCCCGGCAGGTCGCCCTGCGCACGATGCACGTGCGCGCTGGCCAGAAGCCCGCTGGTGCTGGTACCGAGCTTGAGCGACTCGCGCGCTGCCGCGGCGGCGTCCTTGACCCTGCCCAAGCGTAGAAACACCTCGGACAGGCGGGCGTGCAGCTCGGGTGAATCATCGTCGAACGCCAGCGCCCGCTGCAGCTCTGCCGCTGCCTCCTGCCACCGTTCCTGCTCCTCGAAGAGCATGGCCCGGCCTGCATGCTCGTAGGCGTCGGGGTCCACCGACCGGGTGGCGATCTGTCGGCCACCGACCAGTTTCGTGATGGCAGGCGGCTGGGTGGCACACGCGCCAAGCAGCGCGAGCACGAGAGGCCACACTTTGCACGGAGAGGACACAGCCCTTTGAAACTACCACAGACCCGACGCACCGACCGGTTTGGCCAGGAAGGAACCAAACCACAGAGGCACGGAGAGCACAGAAGCGATCGAGCAAGGTAGGGATCGGCGGGCAGGGATTGTCGCGTGAGCCCCGCCCACTTCAGGACTTGACGGGTCCGAGTTTCCGTTCAAGAGTGGCCGCGAGGCATGGTGCTCGCCCGGTTCCTTTCCCGCAAAGTGATGGTCTTCGTCGCTGTCTCACTTGGCGTGGTGCTGGGGCTCGGGCTGTTTACCTTCATCTACGCGGAAGGTTTTTCCTACTTCACCACCGATCCCACGGGCACAAACACCCGGTTTCCTGTGTCGACTGCCACGACCCGAAGAGCATGCAGCTACGCGTGACCCGGCCTGGCTTCATCACCGGCATCAAGGCGCTCAAGGCACACGAAGGCATTCCCGATTACGACGTGAATCGCGATGCCACCCGGCAAGAAATGCGTTCCTTCGTGTGCGGCCAGTGCCACGTCGAATACTACTGCGGGCCGAAGACAACGCTGTTCTACCCGTGGATCAATGGCCTCAAGGTGGAAGAGATCGAGTCGTATTACGACAGCTACNNTTCGAGGACGGGCACCGTTTCTACGACTGGAAGCATGCCGAGACCGGCGCCGAGGTGCTGAAGGCCCAGCACCCCGAGTTCGAGGTCTGGAACCAAGGCACCCACGGCAAGGCGGGCGTTGCCTGCGCCGACTGCCACATGCCATACATGCGCGAAGGCGCCCTCAAGGTGTCCGACCATTGGGTGCGCTCGCCGCTGCTCAACATCAACCGCGCCTGTCAGCAATGCCACCACTATCCTGAGGAGGAGATCCGCAAGCGGGTCGAGACCATTCAGGACCGCCACTTCGCCCTGCTTGGCCGGGCCGGCGCTGCGCTGGTGGACATGATCGACGCCATCAAGATCGCTAAAGACGCAAGCGCGAGCGAGGCGCAGCTTGCGCCCGTGTTGGAAATGCAGCGCAAGGCCCAGTGGCGCCTCGACTTCGTGGCCGCGGAAAACTCGATGAGCTTCCACGCCCCACAGGAGCTGGCCCGCATCCTGGCTGAGTCGATTGACCTGTCCCGGCAGGCGCAGCTGTTAGCAACGAGCTTGAAAGCGACGCTGGCGGTTGCACCGAAATAGCCCGCCTCCGCCGCAGGGCCTGGCTCTGCGGCGGATCGCAGTGCGGACTGGAACCATCAGCCGCCCGTGGTGGTCGTCGTCGGACTGGTGCAGACGTAGGAAGGGCTGCCGCCGGAATTGTAGTTGCAGATGTACGGGGACTTGCAGCCCGATCCATAACCGTAGTAGGTCGAGCTGCTGCTCGTACTGCTGCCGTCGTAGCAGCAGCGCTGGCCCTTGTCGCCACAGGCGGTGCACAGGTACTGCGTGGTGCCTGTGCTGGAGGATGTGGTGCTGAGGCAGCGCGTGCCCGGGGCGGCACAGTATTCGTACGATGTGGACGACGAGTAGTTCGACACGCAGCAAGGCTGGCCCACGCCGCCGCAACTGGTGGCCGTCGTGCCGGTCCCCGACGTGCACACACCGGTGGCAACCGTCGTGACATCGCAGGTGGCTTTGGCAGTCGTCGAGGCGCTGGTGTCGAGGGAGTCGCAATTCGAACCGGCAGCTACGCATACCGGCGGATAAGAAGAGGAGGTGCTGGCGCGGGTCACGCAGCAGCCGCCGTTGCACTGATTTCCACCGCAACAGGGCGAGCCCGTCGAGGAGGAGGAAGTGCCCGGCGTGCCGCAGACCGCACAGAGGTTCGAGCTATTGCAGATCGTGTTGGCGGCCGAACAACTGCTGCCAGAGCAACACGGCTGGCCCGCGCCGCCACATGGGACGCAGGTGCTTGTGCTGCTGGTGCTCGTGCTGCTGCAAGCGGTCCCCGGGTCGTGGCAGGCCCCCCCCGTCGCTGAGCTTGAGCAACAGGGCTGCCCGGTCGCTCCGCACGCTTTGCAAACGTAGCCGCCGCTGGTGGTGTCGGACAGGCACTGGGTTCCAGGATCGTTGCAGAGGTTGTTCGAGCAGCAGGGAGCGCCGGCCTTTCCACACGGGGCGCAAAGGGAATTGGTAAGGCCCGGCGAGCTGGTGCTGCAGGCCAGATCGAAACTGGCACAGGTGGTGCCGGTCGGCAGCGTGCCGCTTGCGCAGCATGGCTCGCTCACGTTGCCACACGTGCAGCGCCCGGCCTTGCAGCTGCCGTAGTTGGAACCGCTGCTGGAAGACGACGAGCAGGACGTCCCTTCGGCGATGCACATGCCGCCAAAGCAGCAGCCGCTCGAGCAGGTATTGCCCGCGCAGCACGGCGCGCCTGTCGCGCCGCAAACCTGGCAAATGCCCGACGATGACGAGCTCGACGAGCACACCGTGCCCGATACGCAGCGGTCGGTGCCGTTGCTGCCCGAGCAGCACTGCTCGCCGGCATCACCGCATGACGAGCAAACGCTGTTGCGACATGCGAGACCGGCGCCGCACGAGGTTCCGCAGCAAGCTTGACCGGAAGCGCCGCAGCCGCTGCACTTCCCCGCGCTGCACGTGCCGGGGCTGCTTCCGCCGCTGCCGCCGGTCCCAATCAGCGAAGACCCGCAAGCGTTCCCTTCCGCCACGCACATTTCGTTGTAACAGCAAGCACCGCCGCCGCACTTGCTGCCGGCGCAGCAGGGTTGTCCAGGGTCCCCGCAGGTGGCGCAAACCGAGGACGAAGAGCTGCAGACCAAGCCGCTGCCGGTGCAGATGGTCGAGGTCGAGCTGCTGCTGGTGGCTGGGGTTGTGTAGCAACAGACCACGCCTGCGGCGTTTCCGCAAAGGGCGCAAACCCCGCTCGAGCACCTGGTGTTGGGGGCCGTGCACAAGGTCCCAGTCGAAATGCTGGTGCTGGTGGCGGTTCCCGTCGAGCAGCAGCCTTTGCCAGGCCCGCCGCAGTTGCCGGCGTTGCAGCTCCCGCTGCTACAGGTCCCGGGGATAGGTGTACAGCTGCTGCCGTTCGCCACGCACATGTTCGAAACGCAGCAGCCATTGTTCTGGCAAGTATTGCCGGCGCAGCAAAGCTGTCCTGGTCCGCCGCACGCCACGCCGCTGATGATGGTCCCGCTCGTACCACCCGCCGAGCCGCCCTTGCCGTTTCCACCGGTACCAGGAGCGCCAGCCTTGCCGCCTGCCCCGGTGCCCGGAGAGCCACCCTTGTTGGCTCCGCCTGAGCCGCTGCCGGTGTCGCCTCCGCCGCCGTTTCCGAGCCCGCCCGTGCCGCCGTCGCCAACACTGCCTCCGGTGGCGGCTTGAAAATCAGTACTCGAAGTCTTGCACGCCTGTCCGACAACCAGGGCTGCGAAGATCATTGGACACAGCGACAAAACTATCCGAGCACGCCTGTTTCTTGTCATGGGTAAGCTCCTTGGAAAGACGGTCGTGGCCGAGCCGGCCTCATTATACGCGCTTCGCTGGCGACGAATAGTCCCCTGGGTAACACCGGTCACACCTGTTACGGCTTCTTTGTGGGACTCTCGGCGATAGGGTGCGACAGTCGGGATTCTCGCAGGCGCTTGATGGCGTCGCGGATTGGTGCGCGGCCGGTTTCGGCCAACTCGGCCAAGGCCTTCTGATCTGCGGGATCTGCTGAACTGGCCAGGCAGGGGAGAAGGTCCACCACGTCCTCGGCCAGAACTGCCTCGGTAACAACCCAATCGTGCATCGGCGGCAGAGCTATTCGCTTGGCCCCGAGCAGTTTGCACAGCCGGGCGGCCGCAGCGACAGCCACGCGACCGTCGCTGTCCTTGCTTGCGGCCAAGAGCGAGGCCTGCGTTTTCGCGCCGGCGCCCTCGGCCAGCACAGCGGCACGACGAATTTCCGGCTCGCGGGACGTCAGCAGGACGTCCAGCTTGAGATAATTCGTGCATGCTGCGCCAGCGTCGACAAGTCCCTGGACGGCGTCAAGACGCGTGCTCAGGCGTTCGCCCTCATTCGCCGCTGCGAGGGCCAGCGCTCGGCAGATCGCCAGTACCGTCTCAGGCGCGACTTCGTTGTCGTCCAGGCGACACGGATCGGTCTGAGCGAAGAGCGCCATGGTCGCACTGACTGCGCGCGCCCGCACACCGTCGTCCGACGAAGCCAGAAGCGGCAGCATGGGCTCAAGCAACAGGACGCCCGCATCGAGCAGCGGTGCCGCGTCCAGCGCAGCCAGCACCGTCTTTCGGTCGGGGTCGGCAAGCAGCCGAGCGATCCGCGCCGGACCCAATCGGGTGGCGGCACGTGACAGTTCGGCGCGATCCCCGCGCTCGGCGGCCTTGCGCAGGTCGGAAGCAGGCGGCTCGAAAAGCCCCGTCCGCCGATTGATGCTCGCCCTCTCGGCCGCCGGCGCCCCGAACGCAGCCTGCACCGAACAAGCGAACGCGAAAAAAGAGATGGTTCTTCTCATGAGCAGACGCGACGAGGCTAATCAAGCGCAACGGCGTAGGCAATTATTCTGCGGCAATCGCGCCGTCACAAGCGCGGCAAGCGCGGAATGGCAACCACAAAGGCGGCGATGACAGCCGCGGCAATGAAGAAAGGAACGCGCAAGCCAAGCCCAGCGTAGAGCAAACCCCAAAGCAGCGGGCCCGTGGCGCGCGCCAGCGCACCAAAGCTTTGCATGAGGCCCAAGGTGGCCCCCTGCGCGTCCGGGCCAACCCGACGGGAGAGGTAGCTGGACACGCTGGGCATGTGTAGCGCGGTTCCCACGGCGCCGATCGAAGCCGCAAGGACAAAGGTCGAAACGCCCAGCGATACGCTGAGACCCTGGAGGAGAAATGCCGCGGCCATGAGAATCAGGGCAGCGGCCAGCAGGCGAATCTCGCCGAACCGTCGGGTGAGCCTGCCGATGAGGCCACCTTGCACGATGACCGCGATGAACCCGACCAGGCCCAGCATGCGCCCGGTGTTCTCGATGTTCATCTGGAACGCGTCCAAGGTGAACAGCCGAAACATGGCCTGCACGCCCGCGAACCAAAAAATCGAATTGAAGGCGACTAGCAAGATCAACCCAACGCCGGGATACCGCCCGATCGTGCGCAAGGCTCCCAGGTCAACGATGGAGAACCTGCCAAGTGGCCTCGTGCGACTCTCCGGCGGCAACGACTCGGGAAGATAGCGAAGGGCGAGGATCAGATTGATCACGGACAACCCAGCCGAGACGAAAGCGGGCAAGGTCCCCTGATGGCCCATGACGTGAAACCGGCCGAGCTCGCCCCCGACGAACGGCCCAATCATGAAGCCGAGGCCGAAGCCCATGCCGATCATCCCCATGCCCTTGGCGCGCTCACGCGGGGGGGTGACGTCGGCGATGTAGGCCTGCGCGACCGCGATGTTCGCGGTTGCAGCTCCACTCCAGAGCCGAGCGAGAAAAATCGCCGGCAGGGTTTGCGCAAGCCCGAGAAAAGTCATGCCCACGGCTGAGGCCGCGATGCTCCACAACAAGACCGGACGGCGGCCCACGCGGTCGGAAACCCGTCCCCAAACCGGCACGGTCACGAACTGCATGAGCGAGTAGCAAGCTGCAAGGGCGGCGGCGGTGAAATCACTTGCGCCGAGATCGCGGGCCATCGCCGGCAAAAACGGAATGACGAGCCCGAAACCGACGAGGTCCAGGAAGACGGTCAGGAAGAGTGTTCCGAGTGAAGCCCGTCGCATGGTTGAGAAAGAAGCTGATTTCCGGGCCGGGCCGATTGCCCGTGCAGATCCAGGGTGAGTGTCTCTAACACAATCCATTGGTAAGGCGAGCCCACACGCTGCGGCGGCGCGATGCCCCGGGCCAGGCCGCTCAGGCGAAAACGCCCGCACGCCTGTGGGCGCATAGCGCCATTCCGGCGATTTCCTGCTTCCCCGCCACTTGAGGGTATCCGCGACAGCGAAGTCGTGGTAGCAATGCGCGGTCATGCAACGACCATTGCGCGGTGCGCTCGTCGGCTTTGGCTTCATTGCCGGCCAGGGGCACGCGCCAACGTATGCGAAGCACATGAGCAACGGCCGCGCAGTCGAGATTGTCGCGGTCGCCGATATCTGCGAAGCGCGCAGGCAGCTGGCTCATGCGAAGTTTCCAGACGCGCGAATCTACACGGATCACAGGTCGCTGCTCGCGGCGGAGGAAGCCGACAAGATCGATTTCGTCGACATCGCCACCCCGCCTGCGCACCACGCTGAAATCGCGCATGACGCGTTCGATCATGGGCTGCACGTGCTTTGCGAAAAGCCCATGGCAACCTCGGCCGAGGAAGCGGCCGGCATGCTCAGGCACGCGCAGGACGCCCGCCGGGTCTATTTCCCCTGTCACAACTACAAGCACGCACCGGTCGTGAAGGCGGTCCGTGGCATCCTTGACGAGGGCGTCATCGGTCCCGTGCACCTGGTGACCATGCAGACCTTCCGCAACACCCACGCCAAGGGCGTCGAGGAATGGCGGCCCGACTGGCGACGCGAACGCTCGTATGCGGGCGGTGGCATTGCCATGGACCACGGCAGCCACACCTTCTACCTGGCGTTTGAATGGATGAAGGGCTATCCCAAGGCGCTGACCGCATTTTCGTCCACCACCGAAGGCTTCGACACCGAGGACGAGTTTGGCTGCACGCTGAACTTCCCGTCGGGTCTCGTGTCGGCCCACCTGTCGTGGACCGCTGGCGTTCGCAAGGTGCTTTATACGTTGCATGGCAAGCGCGGCGCCATCCGCATCGAAGACGAAGACATCGAGCTGGCGATCCTTGAAGCCGGCCCCGGCGTGGTCGCGCCCGGCTCGCCCGGCAAGTGGCGATTCGAAAAGCGCGTGGCCCCGTCGGACTGGATGGACGCCAGCCACGTGGGATGGTTCAGCTCGCTGTTCGACGAGTTCCGCGCCGCGATCGCGCAACAGGACTTCGTCGGCAAGGACGCTCGCGAAGCCTTCCTGTGCATCCAGCTCATCGAGCGCGCGTACCGCTCGGCTCGCGAAGGCAGCAGGCTGATGGCTCTCGACCACAACCTGGGCGAGCGCCAGCACCGCCTCCGGCCCCACCTTCCCACCGGCCCCGCCGTCGAAGACGTCGTCTAGCTGGCGGCCGGTTCCGTGGCCGTGGTCCGAAAACAGGGCGAAACGTGCCCCAATCGAAGCGAAACAGGATGCCCTTTTGCAACCGGGGCCGACCCTGCACCCGGTGTCCCACGTCGTCGGGTGAACAGCATCTGTGCTAGCCTAGCCGGACTTTGATCCCCGCCGAAAAGTTGGCCAGTGCGACTTCCCTGCTGGAGGGGCGGTTTCCCCTTTCGGCCTTGTGGTTGTTTGGATCGGAAGCCCGGGGCCAAGCACGACGTGACTCCGACGTGGACTTGGCTGCCTTGTCCTCCCGGCCGATTTCCGCTGAGCAGCTCTTCGCGGCTCGACTCGAGCTGGAGGCGTTGTTAGGGCGAAGCGTGGATCTGGTCGACCTCCGTCGGGCGTCGCCGATTCTGGGTCGTCAGGTCGTGCGCGACGGACGCTTGCTCCTGGACCGGGATCCTGCGGACCGACACGTCTTCGCGATGCTGTTGCCCTCGCGCTACGCGGACCTAAAGATCGCCCGTGGCGCCGCAGAGAGAGCCTTGGTGGAGACCGTCCATGACCGACGCTGACGTTGTTCTGGCCAAGGCGGCCACCATGGAACGATGCCGGGCACGCATCGCAGAGATCCTTAGCCCCGCCCGCCAGCCACATCTCCTGCCAGTCGATGTGGAGGATCTCCTGGCCGGTTCCGGACTCCTCATCCCAGCCTTATCCTCGCAAGCGAGGAGAAGGGGCCGGCGTCGGCCTGGCGCAGGTCGAACGACCGCGCTCCACGCCGTCTTCCAGCTGCCCGCTACCCCACCGTCTCGCTGAACAGCAGGTCCATCAGCTGTCGCCCGCGCAGGCCCTGGAACTTGCCGCGCGTGCAGTTGGTCTCGCCGTAGCTCGCGATCGCGGCATCGTTCTTCACGCCCGCGCCGGCCACCATGAACGGGACCGGCGTGCGGGTGTGCTTGCGCAGCTTCACCGGAACCGGGTGATCCGGCAGCACCATCGCACGCAAAGGATCGCTGTGAACCTTCTTGTACTCGTCGAGGAAGGTCTTCACCAAACGCGCGTCGCAGTCCTCGATGGCTTTCATCTTGTTCGGCAAGTCGCCCAGGTGCCCGCACTCGTCCACCGCCTCGACGTGCAGGTAGACGAAGTCGTTGCGGCGAAGCATGTCGACCGCCGCGCGCGCCTTGTTCTCGTAGTTGGTGTCGGTCCATCCCGTCGCGCCTTCCGGCCGCAGCGATTCCATCTTGCCGNNGCCCAGGCCCAGGATGACGTCGACCGCCGAGATGATGCTGCCCTTCCTGCCATACAGCTTTTCAAACGACGGCATGTCGGGTTTGCGCCCGCCCGACCACGGCCAAATCATGTTCGCGGGATTTTTGCCCTTTTCGATCCGCTTGCGATTGACCGGATGGTCGGCCAGAAGCTCGCGCGATTTCATCATGAGGTCGCGCAGCAGGGCCGCGGTCGGCTCGGCCTCGGGCACGCGTCCGCGCGGAAGAATCTTCGACCACGCGAGGCCGTGCGATGAATCCGGCTTATCGTAGTCGACCAAGGGCGAGAAGCGCTTGCCGTGCAGGTAGAGAATGTGGCGGTAGGAGACGCCCTTACGAATTTCCACCTCGGCCGTGCCCAGCTTGGCGGCCAGGAAATCCACGATCTCGGCGGCTTCCGGCTCACTGATGTGGCCGGCGGAGTAGTCTTCCAAGAGGTCGCCCTTGGTGGTGATGATATTCATCCGGAAGGCCACTGTCTGGTCGTCCAGCGGCACACCCAATCCGTAGCTTTCGATGGCTCCGCGTCCGGTATACGACGAGGCCAGATCCCAGCCCAGCACCGACATGTTGGCCACGTCCGACGAGGTGGGAAAATCCGCCGGCAGCGTCACGAAGGTTCCGAACTGCCCCTGCCGGGCCAGCCCGTCCAGAATCGGGGTCTTGGCGGCCTCGAGCGGCGTCTTGCCGCCCAGCTCGTCAAGCGGGTCGTCGGCCATGCCATCGATAAGGAACACCACGAATTTCATGTTTCTCCTCGTTGCCTTCGAGGGATAGCACGGGTGCGAGCAAGACACCATGGCAGCCGTTCTGCATGCCGGAATTGCTTCGCTGCATGTAACGCCCGGCCACCATCGGCATCTTCAGAGCGGTCGTTTTTTTCCGAAATGAGCTCATCCACCACGGTGTCGACATCGGTGCCGAGCTCAAGCTGAACACCGTGCTTGGCCACATCGACGCCGGCAGCCGACTCGTGCTGGTCTACCTAACCGTCCGGGGCTAGCGGCACCCACAGCCGCAACTGCTCAAGCGTGCCGGCCAGCTCGGGCGGCAAGGGCGCTTCCACATCCAAGGGCACGCCCGTCACCGGATGGGGGAAGCGGATGCGGAACGCGTGCAGGAACATGCGGTGCAAGTCGAACCGCTCGCGAAAAAATCGGTTGTGCTCGCCCTTGCCGTAGCGAACGTCGCCGATGATGGGACAGCCAATGTGCTTTAGGTGGCGGCGAATCTGGTGCAGCCGGCCGGTCTCCGGTCGCGCCTCGACCAAGCTGTAGCGCCCGAAGACTTGCAGCCGGACGAATGCCGTGCGCGCGGGAACCCGTGGCTCGTCACGGCTCTCGCCCGGAGGCAGCGGATGGTCGATGATTCCACGTTCGGGCGGCACCGATCGAACCAGCGCGAGATAGGTCTTCTCGATGGCCGCCGTCTCGAACAATTGAGAAAACGCGGCGGCGACGTCCGAAGACAGGGCAAACACCAGAACGCCGCTCGTGCCGCGATCGAGCCTGTGCACGGGATAGACGCGGGCACCGATCGCGTCGCGCACCCGGCTCATGGCCACGTCTCTCTCAGGCGCCCAACCGCGGTGAACCGCCAGCCCGGAAGGCTTGTCCGCGACGACCAGATACTCGTCACGCACGAGAATGCGCAGAGGACGAATCGTCGAGTTTGGGCCCATCGAGCCCATCTTCGCACGACTGCCTCGCGTGAGAACCAGCCGTTAGCCTGCTCGCTAACTCACCAGCTTCGCGATGAAATCCCCGACCTCGCGGGTGCCCATGCCCATCTTGCCGGCGGAGAGGCTCTTGATCTT
>PMLH01000297.1 GCA_003159055.1 Myxococcales bacterium | reverse complement strand
ACTTTTCAGACACGCTCTTAGGGTGTCGTTGGCCGCATGCGCACGCGCGCTCCGAGCCGCTCCAGCATGCGCATGAGACCGTGCTCGGCGCGGCCGTAGTAGATTGAGGTCCCCTCGTAGTGGTCGATGTAATGGTGAAGCGCTGGCGCGAGCTTCGAGCCGCGCACGAAGTAGCCGTTGCTGGCGGAGAAATCGAAGCACTCGTGCCGATACGGCTCCTGCAGCCACGACACCCACGCACCGAAAAACCTCGCGAAACCCGCGCGATCGCCCTTCTTGCGATAGTGGATGCCGACGCGTTCGTGCAGCGACGCCAGGCGGGACAGATCCCGACTGTCGGTGGTCTTGAGCTCACGCAGATCGGAGACGAAGTCGGCAGACAAGCGCTTGACGCAGCCAAAGTCGATCACGCCGAGCTGTCCCCCGCCGAAAAGGTAGTTGCCGGGATGAGGATCCGCATGGACGAGGCCCCAGTCGTAGGTGCAGTCGTTGAAGAAGTCCACCAACGTCTGTGCGTAGCGATCTCGCTCGGACTGCGAAGGACCGGTGGCTAGCCAGGCATCCAGGTGCAGCCCATCGAGGCGCGAGGTGGAAAGGATGCTCTTGGTCGACAGCGCGGGCACCACCTCCGGAAGGACGATGCCCTTCACCTTGCAGCGCTCGCGGAACATGGTCGTGTGCTTCGCCTCGAGCTCATAGTCGAGCTCCTCCTTCACCCGACGGCTCACCTCATCCCAGCAGCAGCCGAAGACTCGGCGGTACTTCGTTGCCGCGAGAAGCGTCTTCACCATATCGATATCTGCTTCGACCCCGTCCACCATGCCCGGGTACTGAACCTTCACCGCAAGCTCGCGTCCGTCGTGTGCGGTTGCCGCGTGCACCTGGCCCAAGCTGGCCGCCGCGAACGGGAAAGGCTCGAATCGTCGAAAGACCGACGCGGGCGGTCCGAGCTCGCTCTTGACGATTTTGTGGACCAGTGCCCGATTCATGGGCGGGACCTCGCTTGCGGCTTTGGCAAGCTCGCGCCGATAGCTCTCGGGCACGAGCTCGATCTCCGTAGCCGCGAGCTGTGCCGCCTTGAGTGCCGTACCGCGGAGGATGCACAATCCCTCGAACAGAAGGCGCGCGATCTCGGCGTCGTTTTTCGCGTCGGCCTCGGCCCGTCGTTCCTTGGAGAGGAAGGGGCGCCGAGTGAGGTGGCCTACCTTGTACACCCCAGCCCGCGCGGCGGCCAGTCCGACCACTCCGCTTCGGCCAATTCTCCCAGTGGGAACGTGCTTCTGCCCCTGCATTACGCGTCCCGGTCAGGCGATTCGTCGGGCTTCTTGCGATGTGGCGACAACAGTTCGAGAACAGAGAACAGCTTGTCGATGTTGCCGTAGAGGTGACTCTTGACGAGGAACATCAAGATGTCGGCCACCTTGGTTACCGTGCCGCTTCTCACCACATCGACACAGACGTCGAGGCTCATGTCGATGAGCCTCGTGGTGTTGCTGGCTCCCTTGGAATCGTCGCGCAGCCAGTAGAGAACAATCAGGTTCCTGTAGTCCCAAAGAGCCTGGGATAGAAATCGTTGGAATGGTTGCTCCGGGATTTCCCCGCGCTTGGTCGCCTCTTCGAGATAGCGCTCGATGCGTTTCGCGAACTTCTCCTTGATCGGGCCGAGCTCGCTGAAGCTGCGCATGGGAGAGTCGAGCAGGGCCTTGAACGCGATGGCGACGAAAGCGCGGTCTGCTCGGTAGCCGTCGAGCGTACTCTCCAGCATGAGCTGCACCTTCTCTTTGAGAGTGAATCCATCAAAACTCGGAACTGCCACGAGCTCCTGGGCAAGCGCCTCTTCTTTGCTGTCGAAGTAGGCATAGAAGATCCCTTCCTTGCTGGCGAAGTAATTGTAGATGGTGCCTTCCGAGAAGCCGGCGCGTTTCGAGATCTCGCGCATGGTCGCGTCGGCAAAGCCCTTCTTGACGAAAAGGGCCACCGCGGCATCGAGAAGCTTCTGTCGAATCTTGGATTTCTGTTCTCTGGAGACCTTCATGACTCGTCTTTAGTGAAATCACTATATATTAAAACCCATATTATCGTATTTTTTATATTGCAATAACTATTTGGCCGGGTTAGAGATCCTTCTGCCAACGACCGCGGTCGACCTCACCCCTTCCCAAAGAGAGGCTCGACACATGAAAAAGGACCCAGAAAAGCTGGCGGCGGCCCAACAGGCCGTCAATACCGCGAGGATCTTCAAAGGGCAGTACATCAATATCGCGACCTGCGATCCGCAAGGAGCGCCCAACGTTGCGCCCATCGGTTCCATGCGCGTCGTGGACGAAAATACCGCCCACGTTCTGCAGGGCTTTCTCTTCCAGTCGTACAAGAACCTCGAGCGGAACCCCAAGGCAGCCTTCTCAGTGTGCCTTCGCCCAAAGCTCGGGGACTTCTTCAAGCTGTTCAAACGGTCCAGGGAGAATGCCATGGGCTACCAAATCTACGGCGAGCTCATCCGCGTGGACGATTCCCAGGCCGCGGTCGAGCAAGAATACCGTCAGCTCGCATCGCGGGTACCCTTCTTCTTGCGCCGACTCTTCCTCAGGTTCTGCAGAACCAATCTGAAACGGTTGCTCACCTTCCAGATCACCGGCGTGCGCGCGATTGGGGCACCGGGCTGACGGCGAGACAAGGCAGCGGCGCGTGGCAGTACCGCTCCGGTCATAGCCGCTCTTGGTGTGACTACGGGCACTAGGTTTGCTTCAGAGCTGAGGTTACCCTTGTCTGCAGGCATAGCGATGCGTGCACTTCAATGGATTGCAGCTGTAGGAATCCTCTCCACTTGGGTTTGCGGATGTGGCCGTAGCGGCGTGAGCGCAAGCTCTGGATCGGGAGGCTTGGTGGAAACAGGGGGGGCGTCTGCGACGGGCGGCGTGCAGGGCACGGGTGGCGCAGGCGGGGTTGCGGCTACCGGCGGGACAGGCGGAGCCCGAGCCACGGGCGGCACCACCGGAGTTGGGGGAGCACTCTCTGCAGCCGACGCTGGCGTCCTGCCAGATGCCTCCAGGCCGGTGGATGGTCCAGTGCTTCTCTGCAGGCCCGCGCCGCCCTGCCCTTCCGGCTGGAACTACGTCTACGACGACTCCATATGCGGTTACGGCAGCACCACCTGCACCCCCAATGGTGACGGCCTTTGCTATCGAGAGTGCAAGACCGATTCCGACTGCGTAGACCCAGGATTTGGCAAGTGCGGCTCGATCTCGGTCTTTGGCGGTTCCGACTATGCCCCTGGAAAGGGCGTCTGCGTGCCTACAAGCCCCGTCAAGAAGTGTTGACTTTCAATGACCCGCAGTTGACAGGATTCGAGGCAGCTGCGGGGACATGGAAACGATACCTCGCCGCGGTACCGGCAGGCAGAGCTCCCCGAGGCTAGGAGCCTGTCGCGGCAACCCGGACCGAGCGTGGCGGAGCGCANNGTTACCGCGACAGGCTCCTAGTCCTAGTGCTCCGACTTGGCTGTCGAGGAAGGTTCGCCAGGTTTGCGAAGGCGATGCTTGCGTCGCGACGACAGCGGGACCGTTCGGCAGGGCGTCCGAACGGCGGCCGGGAGAGCCTGGTGGTAGCTGCTGAATCGGTCGGAAGATGGACCCGTTCCCTTCCGCGTACGTGGCAAGGCGCCACGTGAGGCATGCGGCCACGCTCCATTGCCACGATTGATGGCCGCAACGGCAGGAAGTTCGGCGGGCACTCTTTGTGCAGCAACTCGGTACCATGCAATCAACGCAGGACAACTCAGCCTCCGAACGCATTTCGATGCGCGGGGCAGGCAGCGAAGAGCCTGCCAGCCGACTCGGCCCGCACCGACTGCTGCTCGCCGAGGATGACGGTCCGTTTCGTTTCCTGCTCACATCGGCGCTGCGCAAGGATGGGTACCAAAATGTCCATCTTCGACTTCGCTCTCCAGATCCCGATTGGTGGCGGCAACAATCCGGGCGCGAAAGGGCACTTCGTTGTCGCTGCCCACCGGCCGCACCATGCGCGTTTCAAGGGCGCGCAACATCTTGGATTGCATGCCAGCCGGCATGTCGCCGATTTCGTCGAGAAACAAGGTCCCGGTACCGGCCTTCACGAAGAGGCCGACTCGGGCGTCCTTGGCGTCCGTGAACGCGCCACGGGCATGGCCGAAAAGCTCACTCTCAAGCAGGCTATCGGTCATGGCCGCGCAGTTCATGGCCACGAACGGACCCGTTTTGCGCGGACCGCGTTCGTGCAGGGCGCGCGCCACCAACTCCTTGCCCGTGCTGCTTTCGCCGGTCACCAGCACGGTGGAATCGGTTTGGGCGACAGCGTCGATGACGTGACACAGCCTGCTGACCTCCGCCGATTCGCCGAGGATGTCCGTGAAAGGCCTCGACGGCGTCACCACCTCGCGCAACCGGCGCACCTCCTCACGAAGCTGGCGAGTCTGGCATGCGCGGTCGGCCACTACCGCGAGCTTCTCGATCTCGAATGGCTTGGTGACGAAATCGTACGCCCCGGCCCGAATCGCGGCGATCGCCGTTTCTAGGCTGCCGAACGCAGTGATGACGACGATGGGCAGGTCCGGCCTCTGATCCAGAAGGCGGCGGCTCAGGTCCAATCCGTTCATCTGCGGCATGTTGATGTCGACCAACGCAGCATCGAAATCGCTGCTTGCCATAGCGGCCAACGCCTCCTCGGGTGAGGTCGCGCTGCGCACCTCGAATCCCTCTCGCCCGAGGCCATCGACGACCAGCCCGCACAAGGCCGCGTCGTCATCCACGATCAGAATGGACTTGTTCATTCGGTGATTCCGGCTTGTGAATGGATGGCACGTACATCGAGAAACGGCTTCCTTTGTTTACCGCGCTGGTCGCCGCGATCCAGCCACCGTGATCGCGCACGATGCCGTGGGCGACCGAAAGCCCGAGGCCCGTGCCGCTGCCCACTTCTTTGGTGGTGAAGAAGGGCTCGAAGGCATGGCGGAGCTGCTCGCTGGTCATGCCGCCATTGCCGATGCACACAACAGTCGTCGAAGGAGGTCCAGAGGTTACGAGGTCGCGACCGTGGGTGATGGACCCACGCGCTTGAAGGTCCTGGGCGCGTCGATGGGCTTGATCAGCCGCGATAGCTCTATGTCACGAGGTCCTGACTCGGCGGACAATCACAAACACGATGGTGGCGAAGACGACCGCGATGAGCGCCGCCAGTTGGTAGTGGTGTGCGTGCGGCAGAACAAACCCGACCGCTTGGCCGAACACATAGCCCATAGTGCTAATGGTCACCGCCCAGACGCCAGCGCCCACGGCGTTCAGCACAACGAACCTTCTCGGGGGGAATCCGCCAATCGTTCAGAACGGGTACTGGCACGCCCGCCGACTCACGTTCCTCATGGGCGGCCTCTACCAGACCCTTGAATGGATCCGAATGGCCGCGGACCTGACGTTCCTGCTCGTGGGTGCCGTGCCGCTTGCGTGGGCCGTCGTGCTCCTCGTCTTCGGCGAGAGGGCGCCCGAACACGTCGAACAAATCGGCCCGGGCGATGGGCATCTGTCCGGGGATGGTTGAAGCAACCTCGTCGGCGGGAATTGCTCTCCCCACGCCTGCTTCGCGGTTCGCTACCTCCGCGCCACCTGAGAGCGCTTCCTTGGCATTGGTGGAGGTTCAGAAAACGCTATCAAGTCGCGAACTTATGATGGTCGGGGCGGCCGGATTTGAACNNCGCTACCAACTGCGCTACGCCCCGGTCTCCCGCCGACGGCCAGCAAGAGGGCCGAGATATTAACAGAACCGGAGCCGGTTTTCTCAGCCGGCTTTCAACTTTTTGGGCAATAGGTCGCGGATGGCAGTGACCAGGCTGCGAAAAGCGGCGGCCCGATGGGACAGGCGATTCTTCTGGGCAAGGTCGATCTCGGCCATGGTCTGCCCCAGCTCAGGCAGGAAGAACAGCGGATCGTAGCCGAAGCCGCCCTGCCCGCGCGGCGAAACGAGCAAGATCCCTTCACACGCGCCCGACCGTACGACCTCTTCCCGCCTTTTCGCGTCGACGAACGCGGCAGCGCAGCGGTAGCGAGCAGTTCGCTTCTCGGCGGAAACCCCGGCCATCTCGCGCAGCATTTTCGCGTTGTTTCGCCCGTCGTCGCACGGCTCACCAGCAAAGCGCGCGGACCGCACGCCGGGCGCGCCGCCGAGCGCGTCGACTTCGATACCGGAATCGTCGGCAATGGCCGGCATGCCACAAACCTCCGACGCCTGCCGTGCCTTCGCCAAAGCATTGCCTTCAAAGGTGTCCTCGTTCTCGACAAGCTCGGCCTTGGGCGCCACGTCGTCGATGGTCACGGGCTCTATGTCGAGGCCGGCCTCGTCGAGCAGAACCGCGATTTCGCGCACCTTGTGCCGGTTGCGCGTGGCAACGACAACCTTCACGGCTTGGCCCCGGCCAGCGCTTGCTTCTGCAGCGCAAACAACTCGGCCGCACCTTTCCGAGCCAAGGCCACCAATCGGCCGTAGTCCTCGTCGGAGAAGGGATTCCCCTCGGCAGTCCCCTGAATCTCGACGAACTGGCCGCCGTCGGTGAGGACGAAGTTGAAATCCACATCGGCCGCGGAATCCTCGGAATACGCCAGATCCAACCGAGGCTCGCCATCGACGATGCCCGAGGAAATTGCGCACACCGCCCGACACAAGGGATCCTTGCTCAGATTTTCCTTGCGTACGAGGCGGCGCACGGCGAGCGCCAGCGCGACCCACCCGCCGGTAATCGCCGCAGTACGCGTGCCGCCGTCGGCTTGGATCACATCGCAGTCGACGGTGATTTGCCTGGGGCCAAGATGCTTGGTCGAAATTGCCGTGCGCAGGGCGCGCCCGACCAGACGTTGAATTTCTTGCCCACGTCCACCCGGGTTGCGCCCCGAGCGGGTGTGCGTCGATCGCGGCAACATGGCGTACTCGGCGGTGATCCAGCCCTTGCCCTGCCCTTCCAAGAACGGAGGGACCTTGTTTTCCAGGCTGGCGGTACAAATCACTTTGGTTTCGCCGAACTCCACCAACACCGATCCCTCGGCGTAGCGGTTGTAGTCGGGTGTGATTCGTACCATTCGCAAGTCATCGGGCTTTCGACCGTCGGGACGCATGGGGGCCAGGATGGAAGGTGCCCCCTCGCCTGTCAACGGCTGCGTCGAAGTTTGCTGTCGAGAGCCTGCAAATCTGATAATTTACGCATGTATCTGCCGATTCCCCAGCGGTGACCTTTGCCCATCTCATCGATGCCGGACGGTGGACACTGACGCTTGCAGCACCCTCTCGACAGCGACCATGACAGACGAAGCAGAAGCACGGCTGGGAACCAGGCTTGGCAACTACGCCTTGAAGGAGATCATTGGTCGCGGCGGCATGGGTGTCGTGTATCGAGCATCGAACATCTACCTACGCAAGTCGGCCGCGGTAAAAGTGCTGCATCGCCATCTCTTCGATCAGCACGGCGCGAAGGCGCGCTTTCTCCGCGAGGCGCAAACTGCCAGCCTGGTCGAACACCCCAACATCGTGGGCGTCACGGATTTCGGTGAAGCGCCCGACGGAACCGTGTACTTGGTCATGGCCGAAGCCCACGGCGTCGGCCTGGACATGGTGCTTCAGCGGGAGGGGACGATTCCACTTTTCCGCGCCCTGGGCATCATGGGTCAGGTCACGCAGGCCCTGGCCGCGCTTCATGCGCGCGGCATCGTCCATCGCGACATCAAGCCGGAAAACATCATGTTGGCGCGTCGGAGTGGTCGGCGGGAGCTGATTCGGCGCCTGCGCGACGGCGACGATTTCTTCGAACGGATAGAACCGGAAGAGTGCTTCGACCGGGTCACCCTGCTCGACTTCGGTGCCGCGCGATCCCTGCTGCCCGACTTTGCGGCGGTCGGAGAGACTGCGCGCATCTTCGGAACCCCAGCGTACCTCGCGCCGGAAACGGCGGAGACCGGCGAGGCCGACGCGCGTTCGGACATCTATTCGGTGGGCATCCTGCTTTACGAGATGCTTACCGGCCGCGTCCCGTTCGACGGGACCACGGCGCGGGAAACCCTGCGCATGCAGGTGGGTGCGAAGCCGCAACCCCCGAGCGAGCGCAACCCCTACGTCGAGATCACGCCCGAAGCCGAACGCGCGGTCCTGCGCGCTCTCGAAAAGGATCCAGAGCGTCGCCAGTCGAGCATGGAGGAACTGTGGGAGGAGCTGCAGCGTTCGTACGGTTCGATGCGCTGGCGGCGGCCCGTGCAGGCGGACGATGGAACGGACGTCGCCAGCCTGCGTGCATCCGGCCACGACCACCCTCGCCAGCTGCGAAGGGTGTATCCAACGCCGGAGACTGGGATATCGAGCGACGCCATGCCAGCCGCGGAAAGGCCCCAACCCCTGCTTCTGACCAAGCGCAAGAGCGACAGACACCAAGTTGTGGTCGCCCCCGAAGAGATGCCGACGCCACCGCCACAACAACGGTGACTTCAACCCTGGAGGGTTTCTGCTCTGCACTCGGCACCTCC
>PMLH01000098.1:466-8386 GCA_003159055.1 Myxococcales bacterium | reverse complement strand
CCCCGCCCACATTGGCGACGTTCTCGGTGCGGGGAACGAGCAGAGATGGGTCACTCATGCCTCACTCCCACGCTTCATCCGCTGAAGCAGCCTCACGCCCTCGGCCTGAATCATGAATCGCCACGGAGCTGGCACGGTCATGGCCGCAGCCGGAAGCATCATCCGCTGTGGGATGATCGTGGTGCTCGCAACGCGCGCAGTCCTCCCCGCCATGCTCCGCGTGGCCTGCTCGCGCAAGGTGGGCTCACGCCGAATGCGCGCCCCGCTCTGGTGCGCCGCCGCGTACCCCGTCGGGATGACAACCCCACCAGCATTTCCCTGCTGAATGGTTGCAGCGCTGTTCCGCATGCGGGCCGTGTCGATTAGGATCTTACCGCCCCGCGATTTCCCTCCGCGTCGCTCGACCCGCAGGCGCGCGCGCTTGTCCCGCGTGCGCTCGCGCGCCAGCGGCTTCCACGCGCGTCCGTAGGGGTCTTGCTGCTTGCGGAAGCAGTCCATGGTGAGCTTGAGGCCTCCGGCCGCGACAAGCTGGGCCAGCATCGGGAGATGCTCGTTGGCCTCAAGCCGCTTCAGCAGCACTTCCGCCCGGCTCATGGCGGCCTGTGGAATCACCACGCCAGCCACGTTACCGCCTCCCCTGAAATGGCCCTGAGGGCCCGGCGGTGCCCCGGTCGTCGGCAAAGTAGCCGCGGCTGCTGTTCGAGAAAATTTGGACTGACCCGGCTGGTGCCGAAACGCCGGGGGCGGCGCTGCTCGACGAGTCCGTGACGTCCGGGCTGTACTTGGCGGGCGGGATGTCCCGCAGGGTCTGCATGGAGATCTCGTACTGTTTCTCCAGCTGATCGTCCCCGGCCCTGGCCGCGTTGAATCCGCGCACCACCACGAGCTGGTACACGGCGAGGCGCGCGCAAATAAGCCTAATGTCCTCACCCCAGGCGACCAGCGGCAGCTTGTAGCGCGACCGGAGGTAACCGTCGATCGTTTTACTCGCCGCCAGGATGGCCGCCTGGAGATCGGACGGATCGATGGTCCGTAGGGCTTCCGCACGTATCCCGTACTGCGTGAGTTGGGCAGTCGTGCAGTAGCCGTCCACGGATTAGCCTCCGCGCTTGGTCGAGCCCTTGCCCGAGCCTTTGGTTTGACTGGCGGAGTCCGCAGTGGGCGGCGCGGTAAGCTGCTCTTCCAACTCGGCGATCTTCGCGGCGATGGTGCCAGGTGGGTTCAACCGTTCGGTCAGCTCGTCGATCTTCGCATTGGCCACCGAGAGCGCCTCGCCGAGCTTCACAACCTCGCGCTCAGCCAGGGACGCGCGCGCATCGTTGCTGGTCACCTTCTCGGTTGCCTCGGCGAGCTTCGCCAACGCATCGGCGAGAGCTGCCTGCAATGTCACAGCCTCGGCTGGGGAATCCCCCACCGGGCGAACAGTCAATAATGGGTCGATCTTGATTCGCGCCCAAGCCTTTCGCCCGATCTGCGTCGGGTGCGAAAACGTTCGTTTTTCTTCGCTGCTCGGGTCGACTCGCTCCGTGATGGCGGGGCATTCGTCCTGGTCGAGAACTTCGACCTCGACCTCTTTGCCTCCAGGCCAACGGCGTCCGGGCGTCCACACGGCGTCGTATCCTTGCCCTGATCGATCCGGTGCTCTGACGATGTATCGCGTGCTCATGTCGATAGTTACCTCTATCGGAATGCCCTCTCTCGTAAGGAGCGGTCCGCGCGCTGGGAAGAAGGCAAAGCCAGCGCGTGGACCTGGAGGAACTACGCGTGAGCGCGGACGCAGGTCCAGGGCAGGCCATAACCTGCGGCGCCGCGGGCCTTCGATCCGTAGAGGATCTCGTCCTTGTCGAACACGTTCGGATCGTCGGGAGCGGTGCGGGCGATGAAGTCCGCGGCCTCGCGGTTCTGCCACAAAAACGGCTTCACGGCGCGCTTGGTGCAAAGGCCGTAAACCGCCAGCGGGTCAGACGTGAGGAACGGGTTGATGATGATATTCAGCGAACCCGCGTAGATGTTCGTGATGCCAGCCGCTGCTACGTTCTGGTCGCCTGCGACGTTCTTGATCGTCGTTGCGATCGTTTGCGCGTTGGCGAGCGTGAGGGCTGCGTCCTCAAGGTCAGGACCGACCATGACGGTATCGAGCACGACCGCGAGGGGCTTGCCGCCGCCGTCCTTGTACTTCTTCGCCACCGCCTTCATCGCCGCCCAGGTTCCCTTGGGGTCAGTGAGGAAGTTGTACGACGCGCCCGTGAGGTTGTTGTCGTACGTGCCGAGCGAGCTGTCGTCGAGGTTAACGGGGTGAGCATCGGCGAAGAACGGCTGGCCGTCCCAGCAGAGAGCCGTGGTGCCGGATTCGACCACGAGCGACAGTCGCTGGTCAGGCAGCTGCTTCGTGGACATGCCCATGTTCTCGATGACGGCGCCGAAGAAGCCGTGCTGATCGTCGGCGATCTTGGCGCGCGGGAGACCGACCGTGAGCTCGAATGGGATGTTGGTCAGGCGGTAGTCGCGACCGATGGCCGACTTGACCTGACGGCTGCCCTGCCACTGGCGCATGCCAGAGAACTGCTCAAGCCACGCGTACACGTTTTCGGAGCTGCCCGAAGGCATCTCACTCGCGAACGACGGCCAGTAGGTCGGCGTTGCGTTGTACATGCTGGTGAACTGAAACTGGTACTGGCGGAAGAGAGCGTCGAGAAGTGCGGGAGTGATGGCTGCCATGGTGATTTTCCTTTGCTTTCAAAGCAGGGCGGTTAGGCCACCCGGAGGCCGTGAACGATGACCGTGCATCCGACGTTGGCTACCGATGCTTTGGTGCGGGTGATGCGGAGGGTTCCGCCCGCGTTGATGGTCGACTGGGCATCGTCGCAGGTACCCATGCGGACGACCGTCTTGGCTGCCACGTTGATGCTCATGGCGTCGGTAATGGCGGTCGCGGTGTTCTTCACCGTAATGGTGTCGCCCGCGCCGCCCGCGGCCTGGCCCTTGATGACCGTCACACCCGTGACGAGGGTCTTGTGGGTCAGCACCGCGTCGATGTCCGCGGTTGCACCGTCGGCGACGGTAATCAGGTGTTCGACGGGGACGGCGCCGACGACATTTCCGGTTGCCACCGTGGCGACCTGGGTGCCCTTGAGCACGCCGGCCAGCGTGGTACCAGTGGAGCTGGCGAGGTCGGTCGCAAGTGCCTGGCGCGAGGTGATTTCCGCCGCGAGGCTGGTGCCGTTCACGCTGCCGAACTCGACCCACACGCCTGCGGTGTCGACACGTCGGATGGTTCCAGCGACGGAGCGGGTACCGCCGCCGTCGGTGAGGGCGACCGTCTCGTCGTCGACGACGAAGCAGGGCGAGCCAACGTTCGCTTGCGCGATCAGGTCGGCGTTTGCGCTGTTCTTCACGCGGGCGATGGTGCGCCGCACGTTGGCCGTCAGGTCGCCGGGAGATCCGGCGCTGTTGTCGCTGATGCCAGTCATGCCGGCGATGCCGCCCTGGGCTTCGAAGTCGAAAACGCCGACGCACACGTCGCCAACAGCAACGGCGCCGGGGCGCACGTAGCCGGCGCGAAGGACGGCGATGCCGCCTTGGTACGCCACGACAGCGGCCTGCAGGTAGTAGTTGAGCGCGACGTCGAGGTCGTAGATTCTTTGGGTAGGGGCGCTGAGTGCCATGGTGATTTTCCTTTGCTGAGACTCCGCCGTTACTTGGCGGATGCTTCGGCGGTGAGGTGGGCTTTGAGAGCGACCATGCCGCCGAAGCGACCGGCCGAAATTGCGGCGATCTGCGCGCGCTCGGGCGTGATTGCCGAGGCGGGATGTGGCTGCTTGGGCTCTTTGCCGTTGACCAGCGCGGGGCCACTCAGGCGGCCGGACAGGTACTTGATCGCGTGGACGACACCGGCGTCAGCCTTGAGCGCGACCAGGCTTTCCTTTTCAGCCGGGGGAATCTTGAACTCGGCGATGCCCTTTTCGAGGAGAGCCGCGAAGTCCTTCTCGGCCTGCTCGGCGGCGAACTTGACCTGGTCTGCCTTGAGAGCGACGAACTGCTTGGCCTGCTCGCCCAGGGTAACCAGAACTCCGGACGCCTCCGCGATGTCCGTCTTGCCGGTCACCGTGACGACGGTGGCCTTGAGCGCGGTGAGGGCCTTCAGCTCCTCGTCCTTCGCTGGCTTCGAATTCTTGCGCAGAATGCGCTCTTCGTCGCTTTCGCTCAGGGCCTCGTGCTCGTCAGACTCTTCCTTGGCCCAGTCGTCGAACGACTTGCCGGTGAGCTTCAACACGGTGGCGCCCATCTTCTGGCAGAGCGCCTTGAATTCCTCGCGGTCCTTCTCGGACGCTGCGAGCTTCTGTGCAAGGGCCTTGAGTTCTTCTTCCATCGGGGCGTCTCCTTCGGAGGTTTGCGCGGCGCTGGCCGCGACGAGAGGTTGCAGGCCGTAGGACGCCGGCAGGTTCGTCAGCGCCACGTTGATGAGGTAATCGATATGGTTGTCGGGAGTGGGATTGCCGTCGGCGTCCAGGTCGGGCATGAACGCGGGCGAGTAGAGGCGGTAGTGCCCGGCCTCGACTTCTGCCTTGGCGTCGTCGGTCCAATGGACGTCGGTAGCCCACAGCTCGGGCTTGCCGGTGGAGTCCTGGCGAATCTCGGGCGCGAATTCCGTGATGGATGCCGGCGCCTTGATGGGCGGGCGCACTAGGCTCATGTGCTCGTAATCGCCCATGTACGGCACGCCCTGCTTCACATGCATGGCCAGCGTCGACTCTGCCGAGCGCTCATCAAAGACAAAGTCGCCCTTCATGGTCGCGTTCACGCCGTAGCGAAACAGGCGGAATTCCGAGGGGGCGACTCGCTTCTGGCCCTCGGCGGGAGGATCGAACGGGACTACAGCGTAGGCCGCCAGTGCGACCGACTGCTCGTATGCTCGCTTACGCTTTGCCTCGCCCACTTCATTTTTGGTGTTACGTCCGAATCCGGAGACACGGAATAGTCATACGTGGGCCACTTGACGTTTTCGATAAAAGGGTCCACAGGTGACTATATGACTACGCCGTTAGTGGTCCCTGAACATGTTGTGAGGAGAATTGCCGTAGCAGCGTCGGCTCATCCGCGGACGGTTCGGCGGGTGCTCACGGGTCAACGAACCAAGGCGATGACAAGGGAGCGCATCGAAAAGGCGCTACTAGAGGCTGGCATCGCTCTCGTAGAAACAAGGACCCCGTGATTGCGCGGTTCCTTGCCAGGACGAAGCTGGCAGATCGTCCTCGCCCAGGGCACATGTCAGCTAAACCGACAGGAGAAGAAAACCCAATGAGCGACCATCACGCCAATCCCCGCGCCCAGCTGAACGACACGCTGCCGCCGCTGCTCCCCGTCGGCCATCGGGTGGGCACCAGCGTTCAATTGCAAGTCATGCCCAATGCCAACGTGATGCTCGTGCCTCAGCACAAGATGCGAACCACTGCCGATGGCGTGGTCGAAGTGCTGGCCGGAGAGCCAGAGGAATGGCAAAAACCACCCGAAGGCGTAGAGGTGTTTGAACTCGGCAAGCCGCTACCGCCCGAGAAGTGCGACGTGGTGGCAATCCTGGGAGCGATGGTTGAGGACACGCTGGGCCCCAAGCTGTTGGGTGCCGGCGGGCAACAACCGCGGGGTCGCGTCTCGTCGGGGCCAATGGCGATACTGGCGCGAGTTCCGCTGGTTCAGTGGCAGGCGCAGCACCTGGGCGGGCTTCGGGGGCCGGTCGCGTAGTGTTCTCCTTCTTTGCTGGCACCTGCGAACTCTGCGGCGAGNNCCCTACGCCTACTGAATTTCCGCTAGCCGCGCTTCCAGGGCCGCGCGCAACTCGGGATCCAATCCGGATAAATCGGGCTCCCAGTCCTTGCCCTCGACGCTCGGCTCGGCGCCGAATCCATCGTCGACCTCGACGTCGGGCCCTTCGTCGTCGATACCCTCATCCTTCGCTTCCTCGGGTGACAGCGCTGTGACGGTGCACGAGCAATTGGGGTGCAAGGGAGGATGGTGGTCGCTCCAAAACGGGTCATCGGCCGGCAGCACAACGCCGTGGCAGTCGTGGCAGGTATCGCACTCTCGATCGTTGTCGGTGTCGTCGTATCGCCAGTAGGGACGAGCCTCTTTGACGGCTGGCGCGCTGTTGATCGCGTGGCGTCCCTCGGCGTAGGCCGTTTGGATGTTAGTTCGGAAGATGGTGTTACCGGTGTATAATCCGGCTATTCCGAAGTAACCGTGAGCCGTAGAAAGGTTGTACACATGACCGCGAAACTTCCGGACCGAATTCGAGATCACGCAATCGAACTGTATCGTGGAGGGCTGAGCGTCGTGAAAATCGGCCCGATGCTCGGCACCACTCCAACCACCGTGGCGGGATGGGTGAAGAGGGCAGGGATTACCCGCAGCCTTTCCGATGCGAGAAAGCTTCACTTTGCGCGCGGCGGACAGCCGACCCGCCAGCGCAGTGACATACCGGTAGAGGATCTCGTTTCCAGGTACCTTGCCGGCGAGAGCGCGAATTCGATCGCGCATGACCTGAAGGCCAGCCATTGCGCGATAAGCGCTCGCCTGCGCAAGGCCGGAGTGCCCTACCGGTCGGTCGCAGAAGCCGCACCTCTTCGACCATACGACCAGATGCAGGCACACGGGGCAGAACGCCGAGCGCGCAAGGTTGGCTTCGGGGAAGAGTTGGTGGCGCAATGGCTTGCGGAGCGGGGCGAGCGACCCGAGCTCCAGGTGCCCGTCGGCAAGTGCAATGTCGACATAGCCCTTGGAACCATCGCCGTGGAAATCGAGAGGGTTGGATTCAACCCTTTGCGGTGGCCGCGCGCGCGCAAGAGAATCGAATACCTCAGCGATCGTGGGTGGGCGGTCGTCTCCATTCTGGTTTCCCCCAGGACCAGGGTCTTGGTTCCCGCTGTAGCCGATCAGCTCGTCGCCATTGCGAAGGCTGCCCGCGAGAACCCAACCGCGCCTCGTCAGCATTGGGTGATTCGGGGTTGTGGTGAGGTTGCGGCCGTGACTGGTGACGATTTCGCAAACACGACCCTCGTACCACCGTCGGTGAGCTGCCCGCACCACGGCGCCACTTACCGTCGTCCCCCCCACTAGGCACTCGATTCGACCCGGTATCTCCCCGCCCCACTGGTCGATCAGCTTGTCCGCCACCTCAGCGCGAAAGTCCGTGATGGCCGTGCCCTTCTCGACCGCCTTGTCGATGGCGTCGAGCACCGACTGCAGCACGTTGGTGCGTGCCACCTCTGCGACCGTGAAGGCGTGGGCGCGCTCCTCGACCTGCATGGTGTTCCATACCTCCTTGGGCACGGGCACGCGCTTACGGACGGACGCGATGGCCTCCGCGTAGCGCTCGCTATCTTTGATCTGCAGGTCAGCCATGGCCTACTTCAGCACGTTGGCTAGAGCCGCCTCGCGACCGTGCAGGCGCGCCAGGATGTTGACCTGGGCCACCAGCTTTTCCAGGCCCGCGACGTCGGCGCCCTTGCGGCGAGCCTCGGCCACGATGAGCCGGCGCAGGTCATCGTACGAGGTCGCGCCGTCCACCGCCGCCAGCACCTGCGTGATGAACGGCCGCAGAGTCTTGCTTGCCACGCGCGCCGCTCGGCTGGCCTGCGCCACCTGGTACTTGGCGCGCTTGCGGGTGGTGCCGGTTCCTGCACTCAACGTGAGGGCCTCTGATAGCTGGTGGGCGGCGCCGAGGTTCATGGTCGCCCCTTCGGCCGCCGGGGTGGTCCCCTGTTCGTCACTAGCGCCAGGTGGGGATGCGCCTGATGCTGGAGGTGCCGCCGGCCGCAGCGCCTGCATCTGCTTCAATCGCGCCGCCAGCTCGTCGCCCTCGAGTACCGGCAGCCCGTGCGCTTCGAGGATGGCCACCACGTCGAGCTCGGGCGGCGCCGATGCGAC
>PMLH01000098.1:0-438 GCA_003159055.1 Myxococcales bacterium | reverse complement strand
CCGTCCACCATGTCAGAACCTGGTTGCGAAATTTCATGAAGAAACGAGCGTCGTTGCGCTTGATGTCGCCGCGAACCATTTCGTGGACCTTGCCAGCGGCAAGGCTTCCCGCCCCGCTCACCTCGGTGGTCAGGTTCTGGCCGAGTACCCGCACGGCGATGTTGGTGTTCAATCCCTTCTCGCGATCTCCGAAGATCTGCCAACCCTCGCCCTTGGCCTCCACCACGTCCACGTCGAACCCAGGGGAGCCATTCTCGCCTTGAGGGCAAATGATGGTCGGCTCGGCTCCGAGGTTGCGCAGGCTGGCCCCAAAGCGCGCCTTGTCCTCGGTGTCCGGGCCGGGGGGGGTCAAGCCCTTGATGATGCCCATGCCGTACTTCTCGGACCGGCGAGCGGCGTCGCGCTGGTTCCACGTGCGATCGAGGTAGGGCACACCGA
>PMLH01000113.1 GCA_003159055.1 Myxococcales bacterium | reverse complement strand
GCTTGGTTTCACGAAGGGCGGCGAGTGCCAAAACCACCGGCGGCGCGCGGCTCGGATCATTTTCTGGCCAGGGTGCAACTACCTCTCGCAATTCGGCTTCCGGCAGTCTTGCCAAATGACCGAACACCTGCGCTGTTTCCCAAGCGATGCGTGCCCAATTGGGCATCGATGGCGCGCTGGTATTCCGTTCATTCTTCAGAATACGAAAGGCGGTGAGCTGCTCGGACATGACGTGGATGTCGAAGCATCGGCATAGACGCAGCCACATGTCGAAATCCGGCAGATTCATGAGCGTCCGGTCGTACAGCCCAACCTTGTCGTAACAAGCTCGCCGGATCATGAGCGTCGGGTGGCAGAGGCAATTGCCGCATTCGAAGAAATACCTCAGCCACTCGGCCCTCGTACGGTTCACCTTCGTGAACACCTTGGTGAAGGGATGCGAGGATTCGCCTACCATCACCTCGTTTCCAGTCTCGTCAACGATCGTTGGCTGCCCAAACACAGCGCCTACGTTGGGATTGGCATCGAGGAACTCAACCTGCCGAGCCAGTTTCCCGGGCAGAAAGAAATCGTCCGAATTTAGAATTGCGAGGTATTCGCCCCGAGAGCGCAAGATGGCGTTGTTGATACCGTCGCACGCTCCGCGGTTTTCTGGGAAGGCAAGGAAATCGATGCGCGGATCGGAGATGCTTCGAATGACGTCCGCGGTGCAATCAAGTGACCCGTCGTCCGTGATCACCATCTCCAGATCCGAAAAAGACTGGGTAAGAGCGCTCTCGACCGCTTGGCGCACGAAGTCTGCGTGATTGTACGAGGCCATGACGACGCTGACTTTTGGGGACATCGATCCGTGCCTCCTCAGGCTGCCTCAAACAGAAAGAACGGCTCTTGGGGGTTGACGCCGTAACGAATCGGATCGACCCCAGGCAGGGCTTGCGCATGCAGGGCAACCTTGTTGACGAAGCCGGCGCTGGCAAATCGCGCGAAGATGTCGCGACCGTAAAGGCGGACGTGATCTTCCTGACCGTAGATCTGCAGCCGGGCCGCATCCGATCGCACACCGGGGTCGGAGAAGGTGGACTCAAGCAAGCTGCTGTATGGGGTCTGGAGGATGGCGTAACCGCCGACTCTCAACACCCGGCGCACTTCTGACAGCGCGCGAAGATCGTCGGCAACGTGCTCGAGCACATGATTGGCAATGACGACATCGAACGTGCTGGCCGCATAAGGAATCGCCAAGAGATCGACGCGCTCGATGCCTGCGCGAGTTGGGGAGAGATCGGCAAGCACATACCGAGCGGGCGCGGCCCTTTCGATGAACGAGGTCAACCGCGCTTCCGGGGCGAAGTGCAATACTTCCCATCCACGGAGCTTCTCCATCAGACCCGCGTGGCGCAAATAGAAGAGCAGGTGGCGCTCGCGATCGTGGCAACCACAGACAGGGCACAAGTAGTTGTCAAGATCGCTTCCCACCACCTCGAAAGAACGCATCAGCGGCGGCGCGCCTTGCCAACCGCTTCGGTAGGGCAGGAATCGTCCAATCTTTGCCCCGCACATGCAGCATTCGCGCTCTGTCACCAAAGGCAACCGGGCCGCCATGTGGCGGAATCTGTTGACCCAGGCTTCGATCCGGTTCCGCATCAGGTTCCTTGCTTGGACAACGTCATTCGAAAACGACGAAGCAATTCTACGCCATGGCGGCGGGCATGCGGTGCGGCCAGCAGACCAAGAATGGCCAGCACCATTGTCGCGAACCCAAGGGCAGCCAGCACTTGGATCCTTCCCGAAAACGGCATACCAACCAGGCGGGCGGCGGCCAGCACGACGCCCTCAACCAAGAGCACGAAACCCACGTCGACGACGAGCCAGCGCCGCCAGAATCCCGGCAAAATGCGTGAGTGAATGTAGGGCAGCCACGTGACCAGGTAGATGGCGTTGCAAGCAAGCCATACCCAGCCAGTTCCGACCGCGCCGGCGTAGCGCGCCGCCAGGTAGCCGCCCGGCACCCAGAAGAGCCCGAAAACGCAACTCCCAATAATCTGCCAGCGTAAACGCCCAAACGCGAATTGCACGGCGAAGGCCAGGCTCAGCACCGAGGCGGTCGCATTGCCGAGGACGTAGAGCGGCAAGATTTGCGCCCCCCGTCGCGCAAGCTCTGCGTTGCCGGTCCAGGCGAGCAGCAGCGGGCCGGCAAAGCACGCCATGATCCCCGCGATGGCGAAAAGGCCAGCCGTCATCAGCTGGGTGCTGGCTCGGTAGAGATCCTCAAGGGCAAAGGTCTGGCCCTGCGCCGCGAGGGTGACGAGTCTTGGCTGCAGCGATTGAACCATGGGTCCGGCCAGCTGGTTGATTCCACCGGCCAGGGAAGCCACCACGGCAAAGGCCCCATAGGCGGGCAGATCGAGGAGCCACGACAGCACCAATTTGTCGGATTGGCTGACCACAATCCACAGCGTGGCCAGAAAAGCCATGCCGCCGGCCATGGCGCGCGAACCGTGAAGCGAGCGAAATTGCGGCCAAAGCGGGGCGCTTTTCATCGAGAAGCGACGATAGAAAAGCACGCGAAAGACCAGCACCTCGGCCAACGTCGCCGCAAGATGAAAGGTGAAGAAGGCGCGCGGGGTCGCACTCACGTATTTGAGAACCAGCCAGGATCCGCCGGTTCGGCCGACGGTTGCGATGATGACCGCGACATTGAGCACGACCATGCGCTCGAGTCCCACCAGCCCGGCGCGATAGATGCCGCCGAGCCACTGCAAGCCGAGCATCCCTCCCATCAGCGCGATGCAGAGTGCGACCTCGTCCGGGCTGATTTCGCGGGCCTTCAGCCAATGGTGGGCGGACCAATTCGCAGACAAGCTCACGCTCCACGCACAAACCAGCCCGAGGCCGATGAAGATCCACTCCATGGTTCGAATCATCGTGGCCACGCGCTGCTGGGTGAGGGCCCCGGCCGAATACCGCGCCAGCTCGCGCGACAAGGTCGGCGTCATCCCCATGTCGAGCAGTGTAGACCACGACTGCAACATGGCGAAGAATCCCACCAGCCCAAACGCCTCGGCCCCCAGGTACTGCACGAAGACCGGGAGCATGATGATGCCAGCCACGGCGGCGGTGGCCTGCCCGACGTAGCTTGCGACCATGTTTCGTTTCAGCGACGGCACTTGGACATCCTGCGTGGCCGCTACGACCTTGTCGCAGATCGAACGCCGGCAATCACCCGATCCAGATCGTCGGGATGCAGGTCGGCATGGATGGGCAGGCAAAGCGCATCTTGC
>PMLH01000231.1 GCA_003159055.1 Myxococcales bacterium | reverse complement strand
AGCGACCATCCTGATCTCGAGGCGCTCACCATCATCAGCAAACTCTTCGCTGGTCAGATCGTGTTTGCCCGCGAGGCGCCTGACCGAGCCGGCGAATCCGAGCCAGGTGAGCGACTCGCCCGGTGGCTTTCCGAAGGCGCGGTGGAGGACGGGCTTGCTGCCGAGGACCTCAGCGTATCCTCGGAGTTCCCTGCCCCGACGGGCCTTCGGGAGGGCGAAGACGTGGTTCCGTCGGGAACTCCAGCACCGACACCGACCCTGAGATTGCCGGCCGTGACCGCCGCCGTGGAACAAGCGGATGCGTTGGCTGACAAGCGGGACGGCGGGGCTGCTTCCGCCGACGATGCCCTCGGAGCCGCACTTCCGCCCGCAGCGCAAGCCCTGAACCACGAATCCGCGGCCACCTATTCCCGCCGCACCCCCGATACCTTGAAGGGCGTTCCGGTGGACTCTCTCTTTGCCGAGCGGGCGAACCCGACGGTGGAAGCCAGCTCGTTCGCCGCCGGTGACTCTAGCGCCCCGGTCGCCGAAAAGTCGGCGGGGCCAACCGTCCTCACCACGACCGATCACCGTCCGACCAAGCCGCTCGGATTGGCAGAACGCATGTTGAGCGAGGACTCGGCCGTCCGTGCGTCTGCCATCCACGAAGCAATCTCCGACGGTGGGGGAAAGATAGCAGGCCCGCTTGCGACCGACCGAAACACCCGGGAATATGGCAGACCCGACGACGCCGCGGCCGCCTTGGTAGAAGAGGTTGTCTCCGGTGCCCACGAGCCCAAGCGGGAAAGGAAGCAACCCGCAGAGCCGGGCCGACCATCCAAAGAAGTCGACTGGGGCGCGTGGCCCACCGCCCAAGCGGAGCGCGACGGTTCGACGGGCCAGGGCGTCGCGACCACCAACACGGCGACGGCAGCTCAAGAAACCCGCAGCGACGCGACCCCGGCAACCACCGAATCTGCCCCATCCAACAACGTCGCAGCAGAAGAAACCACCAAGACCACTCGACCCTTGGCCCGAGTCTTGGCCCCCGCGCCCGGCGAACCCTCGGATGACGGCGCCGCCGCGGATGCCGAGCTCGAAGTACCAGCATCGTCAAACAAGACCAGCTACCGTCGCCTCTGGCTCTTGGCCGCTGGCGCATTCGTGGTCGGTGCAGTCGGCTTCATTCTTCTCTTCCCCAGAGGACCCGATCCCGCGCCGGCCGCGCCTGGTCCGTCGTCTGCTCCGTCCTCGGATCCCTCTCCAGTGGCTCTTCCTGCGCAGCCGAAGCTGCCCGAGGGCTTGCCTCAGCCCAAGGAAAAGGCTGCGCCCGAGGCGAAAACTGTGGCCGCCGAGCCGCCGCCGCCCACGGGGCCAAGCCCTGCTCGTCCAGACAAACCCGGCTTTGAGAAGCAGCCGAGCGCGGCCGCAGGGCCGGCCAAAGCACCGGCTACCTCCGAGCTACACCGCAAGTGCCTCGACGCCGACGCCGGCGGAAAAGGTAAAGCCAAAGCGGTCGCAACCGCGTGCCGGCCGGCGGTGGAAGCGGATCCGACGGATGTCGATGCGATGGTCGTCCTCACACGCGCCGAGCTCGACCGTGGCCGTTTGATTGAAGCAAAATCGCTTGCCAAAAAGATTCTCACCCTCAATCCGGAGCGCCTCGAGGCCTATGTCTATCTCGGCAATGCCGAGCAAGAAGCAGGGAAAATCGACGAAGCCCGCGCCGCCTACAAGAAGTATCTGGAACTGGCCCCTAGCGGTGCGTTCGCTCGCGAATTGCGCGCTATCCTGAGCAACCTCTAGCCGCGCACTTCGAAGGATCCCCTCGTATGTTGATACTCGGCATCGAAAGCTCCTGTGACGAGACTGCCGCCGCCGTCATCGAGGACGGCAGGGCCATTCGCTCGAACGTCGTTTCCTCGCAGGTCTTGGTGCACGCGGAATACGGCGGCGTGGTTCCTGAGGTGGCTTCGCGGCAGCACCTGGCGACCGTGGTAAGAGTCGTTCGCCAGGGCCTGCGCGACGCAGGTGTGGAAGCTGGCGCGCTCGACGGAATCGCCGCCACGTGCGGGCCGGGCCTGGTGGGCCCACTGCTGGTGGGCTTGGAAATGGCCAAGTCGATGGCGTATGCGCTCGGCAGGCCGGTGGTGGGCGTGAACCACCTGCGCGGTCACTTGGCCGCCGTCTTTCTCGAGGATCCGCACAATCCGGCCCCGCCCCCATTTCCACATCTTGCCCTGCTGGTGTCGGGTGGGCACACGACACTGTTTCGCGTGGAAGGAAAGGCCAAGACGCAGCTCCTCGGCTCGACCCGCGACGACGCCGCGGGTGAGGCTTTCGACAAGGTCGCAAAGCTGCTTGGACTAGGCTACCCAGGCGGCGTGGTGATCGACCGCTTGGCGGCAACGGGAAATCCAGCGGCGCTGCAGTTTCCGCGGGCACTGCCTGGCCGAGAGGATCTCGACTTTTCCTTTTCCGGGCTGAAGACGGCGGTTGCCACCAAACTGGAGAAAGAAGGTCGCCCGCAGGGTGCGGCGCTCGATGACTTCTGCGCCAGCTTCCAGGCCGCGGTGGTCGATGTGCTGGTGAGAAAATCGCGGCGGGCGTTGGCGCAACAAGGGTTACGCCACTTGGTCGTGTGCGGCGGGGTCGCCGCCAACCGTGGTCTGCGCGCGGCGCTCGCCCAGGCCGCGCAAGAAGATGGCTTCACCCTCTACATCCCGACCGCCAAACTCTGCACCGACAACGCCGCGATGATTGCGCTCGCCGGAACCTGGGCCATCGAGCGCGGCGAGGCTGGCGGGCTGGATTTGAGCGTGGATCCGGGCCTGCCCCTGTCATGACAGCAGAGGGCGAGCCACGGACGATGCCGACGGCGCGCGAGTTGCTGACGCGGCATGGGCTCTCGCCCAAGAAGGCTCTCGGGCAGAACTTTCTCGTCGACCCGCGCGTGCAGAAACGGATCGTAGCGGCCGCGCAGATCACCAACGACGACGTGGTCGTGGAAATCGGCGCTGGCCTCGGCGCGCTGACCGCGCGGCTGGCCGATGCCGCCAACCACGTCATTGCCATCGACCGCGACGCGCAGCTTGTGCAGGTGCTTCGCGCCGAGCTCGCCGCGCGTCGCAATGTCGACATCGTGCTTGGCGACGCGCTGGAATTCGATCTGCGCCAGGCGGCAGCGAAAGCGGGCCGGCCCTTGGTCGTCGTCGGCAACTTGCCGTATGTTGTGACGTCCCCGCTGCTGTTCGCGATTCTGGACGCCGGAGCGGGCGGCGGCGTCGTCGACCGAGCGGTGCTCATGGTGCAAAAAGAATTCGCACAGCGCATGCTTGCGCCGCCCGGAAGTCGGGTTTACGGCCGCCTCTCGGTGATGGCCCAACAAGCCGCCGAGGCAGAGATTCTGTTTCATGTCGGCGCCGGCGCGTTCTTCCCGGCGCCGGCGGTAACCTCGTCGGTGTTGCGGCTGCGGCCACGTCAGCAGACGCTCGCGCATGTGGACGCGCCGGAAGTGTTCGACCGTGTGGTCCGCGAAGCCTTCGGCACGCGTCGCAAGATGCTCCGGCGGGCGCTGGAACCGGCCTTTGGCCCGAGGGCAGCCGCGGCGTTGGTAGCTGCGGCCATTGATGGCACGCGGCGGGCAGAGGAATTGTCAGTGGCGGATTTCGCCCGTCTCGCCAATGCTTTGACCTGACATGCCCGAATTACCGGAAGTCGAAACGGTGGTGCGGACCTTGCGGCCGGCCATCGTCGGAAAGCGCATCGCTTCCGTGTGGACCAGCGGGCAGCCGCTGCGGCTTGGGCGCAGTCTTGATGCGAACACCCTTCAAGCGGCGTCAGTCGGCGCAAGAATCAAGGCCGTGCGGCGGAAGGGAAAGTACATCCTCATCGACTTGGACTGCAGTGACGGGGTGCTGGTCCATCTGGGTATGACGGGGCGGTTGCGACTGCAGGACGCGAGCGAGGACAAGGCGAAACACACGCACGTCGTTTGGTCGTTGCCTGGCAAGCGCGAATTGCGCTTCGTCGACCCGCGACGGTTTGGCTGGGTGCAAGCAGCGGCCGAGGTGGACGACCTTCCGGAAGTGCGGGAGCTTGGGCCGGACCCGCTCTGCGAGCTCAACGTGAAACAATTGGAAGCGCTGCTTGCAAGCTCACGGTCGCCCATCAAAGCGTTCTTGCTCGATCAGCACCGCATCGCAGGCCTTGGCAACATTTACGTTTGCGAGGCGTTGTTCCGCGCCCGGATTCACCCGCGCACGGAAACGCGGCGCGTGCGTAGCAAGGCTGCGCCGCTGTTGCAGGCCATTCGCACGACGCTGGAAATCGGGATTGCCAATTGCGGCACCACTTTCCGGGATTTCGTCAACTCCACCGGCGAGCCGGGAAGAAACATTCAGGCGCTGCTCGTGTACGGGCGCGAGGGCAAGATCTGCAGTGTGTGCGGCCGGGCCGTACGTCGCCAAGTCGATGCCGGCCGCTCGACCTTCTATTGCGGGCGCTGCCAGGCCCGTTAGAACACACATAGGCTGGCGTCGCCTTGGTCGCGCTTCTGTTGGGTGACATCGTCGCGCAGCCGATACGAATAGGCTGCGACGGTGTCCACGCCCCAACAGTCGGTCCCGAGCGTGGTTTCATTGGGCAGATTGGGCGTGAGATCCACAACCAGGTCGGCACGGCCCGCACTGCTGGCCAGCCAGCGAGAATCCATGGTGGCCGTGATTGGAAGGCCAGAGTCCGTCGTGCCTTGCCAATCAAATTGCATGTGGCCCGAATTGTCCTCGGCCAGCTCGTATACATAATGCCCGACTTTGGTGGTCGCACTCGACAAATTGACGATCCGCATGTCCACAAACGCCACACCGCCATTCTCATTGGGGCAGGCACTCGGATTGCCAGATCTGTCGTAACAGACGTCAAGGTGGTCCAAATTGACCAGCCCAGGGTCACTGTCCACCGGATAGGTAGCTGCGCGTNNCTGGCCGACTTGTCGCACCTGGACCCAATAGTCCATATGCAGAAGTGTTTGCGACTCTGTCGACCGCCGCATGACCACGCGGGTCTCCCAGCCGGGGTGCTTGTCGTCGGCAAACGGGCCCCAAGTGCGTTCGTCTCCATTGCGCGACGTCGGCGTGTAGCCACGAACGGCTTCCACAAGCGCGGTCAAGGCGAAGACCAGGGAATTGAATTCACTCACCGCGTCTCGAGTGGCTCTGTAGTACTCGGCCGAATCGTCCCGACTGACCGACACCTGCAACTTCGCGTCCATGTCGCCCTGTTCGGGCAACGCCAATTGGAAGTCGAGGTCGTCGTTGGAGTAGTTGCCACAGCCGCCGACCAAGCACGCGCAAAGCAGCGCCACGGTGGAAGTACGAGCAAATTTCCATTTAGAAGTCATAGGCAATCCCCGCAGAGAGCTCCCAATAGCCGAGCGAGCGGTCCTCGTCGACGTTGTAGAGCAAGTAATGGACACGGCCGCGACCGAGCAAGGTAAAGCTGTCTGAAAATCGATAGCGCAATCCGACCACCAGGCCCGGGGTGAATGTGTCGAAGAACTGGTCGGGACGGGTCGCGTCTTCAAACTTGCGGCTCATAAGCACGAAGGCAAGTCGCACTCCGGCGTAAGCAGACAGTCCGCTATACCCTAGGCGCCATTCGGGTGCCACAGTGGTCCCCAAGGTCAGCTCACTGAAACGGAAAGGCAGTAGGGTGCCGTATTTTTCGACCTCGCCGTGCGCACCGCCGCTCGCCAGGTCGAAGCCCCACATCCATCCCCGACGGAGAAAATTGCGGACCTCGAAGTCGACCGCCAGCATGGCCGACGGCGGAAACAGACTGTCACGCGTCGGCCCGTCGAAGAAAGACTGCACCATTCCACCCAAGCCAAGGCTCAATCGCGTCACGGGTTCGCGCGGAATGCCCTTCACCGGGTCGTCGGAGAATGGGGCGTCGTGCAAGCGCGACTCGTCAACGGTCACAACCTGTCCCGAGGGAATTTGCAGTTCGCCGATGCGCAAGCGGTCGGCCAAGCGGCGCCGCACACGGTAGTGACCCGGCGGAAGCGCAATCTGTCGGTCGCCTTCGACGCCCTTCTGCACCTCCGCCGCGATGAAGCCGCTGCCGTCGATGATGTAGTAGATTCCCGCCGGAGCATCCCCAGGGACGTAGATGCCTTCGCGGCGGCTGGCGATGTCCGTCAGCACCAGATCCGCGTTGCCCTTGAGGTCGTAGCTGAAGGTCGGGTGTTGCGCGCCAGCCGCGCTTTCCGCGGTGTCTGCCACCGTGCGCGCGTAGGCATACGCGTACGCCTCCGACAAAGTCACGCGGCGGTCGCGCGAACGGTCGGCATCGCCGCGCAAGCCGCTCACCAAGTAGTGGGAAAAATAGCTGCCGCCGATTTCGTCCGATTCCTGCGCGTCTTCATCGCCGCTGGCCGAGGTCAGGAGCACGAGGCCCCGGGTTTCCTGCGACCCCGCTGCCTCGATTTCGAAGGACGGCGCCCGTCTGGCGCCCTTGGTGCGGTTGACCATACCGGACCGGCACGAATCGATGACGCCGATACGAATGTCGGCTAGGCCGGAAGAAAGACGATCCCTCAGATCCTGGAGGCGAATGCGGCTCTCGCCCAAACGCAATTCGCCGTCCTTGGCGTGACCGGAATAATAGAAAATGAGCAAGGCACGGTCGCCGTGCGCCCTCGCCTCGGCAATGCGCGTCTCCAGTCCGGCAAGCGAACGCCAGACGTCCTGGGCCGACTGATTGAGGATCAACAGGGCATCGACAGGCGCCACGCCGCCAACTTGGGTCAGCACCGCGTGCACTTTGCGCGCATCTTCCGTTGCGTAGCGCAAGGGCCGCGTGTCGGCGCCACCTTGGTCATTGCCCGCGATCAGGGCAAAACGGTGCTGACCGTCCGCGTTAGAATCGCCTGCGGCGAACATCAGCGCGAGCAATGGCCCCGCGCGAGCAATGGCTTGAAGCAAGCTCATGGTTTCCTAAACAGCCAGGAAAACACCTGCTGGCCGCCGGTGAAAGCCGGGC
>PMLH01000299.1:360-3176 GCA_003159055.1 Myxococcales bacterium | reverse complement strand
ATCAGCCCGTCGGACAAGGGCGGCCGTCTTTACCGAGCGTCGGCGAAGTTGCGAGCACTGTGCGAACCGCTGTCGCCCATGACTTTCAACGACCTGTGGTGCCTGTCGAATCCGGAGATTCATACCATTTCCCTTGGAGCGGCGCGGCCGACGGATTTCGACGAGCACATGAAGGTGCTGGCCTTGCTGCACGATCCGAAGTCGGTCTTGGAACCCATCGCCAAGAAGTTGGAAGCCGCCTATCGCGAAGCGCTGGGCGACGAGTTTGCCGGTCGCTGGTTCGAGGGCCTGCGCGAATGGAACGAGCTGCCGGGCAAGATCAACGTGCGGCGGATCCTATGGCTGCGCAACCTGGTGCTGGCGTACGACTTGCTCGATTTTGCGCAAGAGCGGTACATGTCGATGAGCCCCGACGACATCTGGGTGCCCGGTGCGCGCGCCGAGGATTTCGACGACGCCGAGATGACCGCAGCGCTGCCCGATTCCCCGTTCGCGGCGCAAATTCCAGGGCTGCTCCGCGATGCGCACCAACGCCTCTTCAATCCCAAGGTTCGCCCACAGCCGTAGTGGGAGAGAGCACAGAGACGGATAGAGAGCACAGAGACGGACAGACCGAACTTCGCAGCCCAAGGAATGCAGTGTGACAGGTGAAGAGACCTCCGGCCTCTGTCTCTGCGCTCTCAGAGATCTCTGGGCTCTCTCTATATCTGGGTTCGAATCAGCGACCGGACGCCAACCACCACATCCAGCCTACGGATCTCGCCGACCGCCTTCTGGAAGGCGGACTCGAGGACTTCGTGGGTGAAGATGACCAGCTCGACGGCGTCGCCGATGGCTTCTTCTTGGGTGACGGCGCTGATGCTGACGCCACAGTCGCCGAAGATCTTCGTGATGGCGGCCAGAACACCGGGGCGGTCGGTCACGTCGAGGCGCAGGTAGAACTGGCTCTTCACCTCGCCCATTGGCACCACCTGCTTGGTGACCAGGCCGAAGTTCATACGCGGGCTGGTCCCGCCGCGCGGCTGGTGCATCGCGAGATCGATGATGTCGCCGACGATGGCGGAGGCGGTCGGAAGCTGCCCCGCGCCGCGGCCGTAGAACATCACGTCGCCGACGTAGTTGCCACGCGCGAAGACGGCGTTGAACGAATCGTTGACCGCGGCAAGCGGATGGTCGCTCGGGATCATCACCGGGTGCACGCGCAGCTCGACCCTTTCGTCATCGTGGGCGACGCCAATCGCGAGCAACTTGATGACATAGCCGTATTCCTTGGCGATCGCGATGTCGCGCGAGCTGATGTGGCGAATGCCCTCGGTGTGGATGTCGCGGTAGTCGAAGTGGCTGTCGAACGCCATCGAGGCAAGAATGGATAGCTTATACGCAGCATCGTGCCCGTCGACGTCGGCGGTGGGGTCGGCTTCCGCGTAGCCCAGCCGTTGCGCCTCCGCCAACACGCCGGCAAACTCGGCGCCCTCCCGGTACATCTTGGTCAGGATGAAATTGGTTGTGCCGTTGACGATACCGAGGATTTTCTGGAAGCGGTTGGCCGTCAGCGACTGGCCCAAGGCCTGGATGACGGGAATTCCCCCGCACGCGCTGGCCTCGAAATGCAGGGTGACGCCATGCTCGCGCGCCAAGGCGAAAAGCTCCGGACCTCGCTTGGCGATGAGCTCCTTGTTGGCCGTGACGACGTGCTTGCCGGCTTTCAGCGCGGTTTCAATGAACAAGCCGGCCGGCTTGGTTCCACCGATGACCTCAACCACCACCGCAATGGCCGGGTCGCCGAGCACGTTCTGGGCGTCGGCCGTCAGAAGGGATTCTGGCAGGCCGGTCGAGGCCCGCTTGGCTGGGTCGAGGTCGGCCGCCTTTCGCAGCTCGATCGCGACGCCGGTCTTGCGGCGCAAGTGCTCTGCTTCCGCAGTGAGCAATTTGATGACGCCTCCCCCGACGGTTCCGCAGCCGATCACGCCGACGCCTAGGGTTGTGCTGGCCATTGGGTCCTCCTGACGAAGCCGACTGCAAGCCGGCATTGATATGGTGAATTCTTCGCTGTTGCTTTCAGCAGCAAGCGGGGAAACAACTAGCACAGAATTGGAAGTCTGGGATGTTTGCCAATGTTGGAATAGCTGGCGCAACGGGCTGGCAGGATTGCGTGCAAAACTGTGTCGTGGTAAGAACACCGAACATCATAAGGCACACCCGAACGAAGGGCGGGCCCCCGAGCCCGCCTTTTTTTTGTCCAACGAGTTTGTCAGCGAAAAAGTCCGTCCACCCAGCATCAAAGAATGCGCAAAGAAATCGACGATCTCTGGAGGCTGATCGAGCCCCCCATCGAAGGGGCTGGCCTGGAGCTTGTCGAGCTGCAGTGGAACCGAGAACCGGAGGGATGGGTCCTGCGCGTCTTTATCGACCGCCCCGAGGGACCCAAGGTGCCTGGAACGGGCGACGGAGCGGACGATGACGACGCATCCGTGTTCGAGCCGATGTACGTCAGCCACGAAGACTGCGAGCGCGTCAGCCGCGACTTGTCGGCGACTCTCGATGTGGCTGACTCAATTCGTCATACGTATAGGCTCGAGGTGAGCTCGCCAGGGATAGACCGGCCGCTTCGCCGCGAGCGTGACTTCGACCGCTTCGCCGGCCGGGAGGCAAGGATCCGAACCGCGGATCCGGTCGAGGGGCGACGAAATTTTTCGGGCGTTCTCCGTGGGGCAAAGGACGGGCAGGTCCAGATCGAATGCGACGGCAGGTCGTACCAACTGCCCATCGCGATCATCGTCAAGGCTAACCTAGTTCCCGACTGGGACGCCGAATTC
>PMLH01000299.1:0-341 GCA_003159055.1 Myxococcales bacterium | reverse complement strand
CGACGGTACAAGTCTGAGCCTGGTCCTCGATCAGGTTTCCAAAGACAAAAACATCGAACGCAAGGTCTTGGTTGAAGCCCTTGAACAGGCCATCCTGACCGCTGCCAAGAAGGCATTCGGTGAGGACCGCGAGATGGAAGCGGCATTCAACGAAGCCACCGGACGCGTCGATCTTTCCCAGATCATCGTGGTGGCGGATCCAGTCACTCAGCCGGCCAAGGAGATTTCGCTCGAAGAGGCGAATCGCTTCAATCTGCGGGCCGATGTCGGCGACGAGCTCATGTTCCAGATCTTCTACGATGACAAGGATCAGGCGAAGGCGGAAGAGCAGGATGGCAAGT
>PMLH01000648.1:4323-5049 GCA_003159055.1 Myxococcales bacterium | reverse complement strand
GACGGCAAGAAGGAAGGCGCCGAGAGCTGCGACGACGGCAACACCGTTCCCTTCGATGGTTGCTCGGAAGACTGTCAGATCGAGCCGAAGTGCACGGCCGGATCGGGATGTACCTCGGTCTGTGGCGACGGCATCGTGCTCGGTGAAGAGTGCGACGACGGCAATGTCGGCAAAGGCGACGGCTGCTCGGATACCTGCAAGGTCGAGCCTGGGTGGACGTGCGGCCAGCCGGAGATCGGCGACTCGATGAAGGTGCCGGCCGTCTATCGCGACTTCAGGTTCCAGAAGCCGGCAGACTTCGAAGCCGGCGTGAGCGGCTCGTTCGCCCCCACGACCGGGATGGTCAACGACAGCCTCGACAGCAATGGCAAGCCCGTGCTGTCGTCGAGCGTCCCCGCCACCGCGCACGTCACGAGCGCGGACACCTTCAAGCAGTGGTACACCGACGTGTCCGGCGTCAACCATGCGACCGCATCGAAGCTGACTCTGTGGAACGACGGTAAAGGCAACTACGTGAACCGCTACGGGGCCAACGGTGAGCAGTGGGACGTCACCGAGATCGTCTACTGGTGTGGTCAGAAGGGCCAGGAGTCGACCGATTCGACCACGGGCGATCCCATCCCGTGCACATTCGCCCAGGGGACCACCGACTGCGACAAGGCGGACGCCCTAGGGTACGCGCAGCTCAAATGCTACCTGGACGGCACCACCTACAAGGCGATCTAC
>PMLH01000648.1:0-4303 GCA_003159055.1 Myxococcales bacterium | reverse complement strand
CACAATTTCAGCTTCACCAGCGAGGTTCGCTACTGGTTTCCGTTCGACAAGAACAAGTCCTACACGCTCGACTTTGTCGGCGACGATGACGTTTGGGTGTTCATCAACGGCAAGCTGGCCGTGGATTTGGGAGGCGTGCACACGCCCGTCGACGGCAGCATCGTTATCGGCTCGAACGGCAGCGGCAGCACCACGGTGACCTCGTACGACGCCACCGCCACGAAACCGACCACGGTCAAGTCGACCGCGAGCCTCGGCTTGCAGGACAAGAAGGTCTACGAGATCGCCTTGTTCCAGGCCGAACGCCAGACCCACGGCTCCTCCTACAAGCTGACGCTCAGCGGATTCAATGCCGCCCCCAGCAACTGCACCCCGAAGTGCGGCGACGGCGAAGTGGTCGCCGACGAGGAGTGCGACTGCGGAACGGACGCGAACAACTACCCGAAGGATCGCTGCCCGGGCCCGAACGACGACAACACGTACGGTGGCTGCACCACGCAGTGCAAGTGGGGTACCTACTGTGGCGACGGCGCCACCAACGGCCCCGAGGAGTGCGACGACGGCACGCTGAACGGTACCGACCAGAGCCCCAGCAAGTGCACCATCGGTTGTACCAAGCAGCACTACTGTGGCGACGGAAAAGCGGACACCGATCGATTGGAGGAGTGCGACCTCGGCGACAAGAACGGCAAGAAGCTCGACAGCGAGATGAACCCCACGTCGGACGACTCGGGTCAGATCTTCTGCAACACCGATTGTACGATTCCGTCCGGCATCGTGTACTAAATCAGCGTTCGGCGACCGAGATCTGGCGCATCTACCCGACTGCGTGCTATGCGCTTGCGCATGAGTCGTATCCACCGCAGTCTTCCACCCAAGGGTTCACGCATTGGCATCGCCTACTCGGGCGGCCTGGACACACGTTGCGCGGTGGCTTGGTTCGCGCGCAGCGGCCTCGAGGTCTACGCATATACGGCGAACCTGGCCCAGCCCGACGAGAGCGATCCGTCGGATATCCCGCCGACTGCGCTTACGCACGGTGCGAAGGCCGCGCGCCTGGTCGATTGCAGGGACGCGCTGGTTCGCGAGGGACTCATCGCGATCCAGTGCGGCGCTTTCCACCTCGGCACGGCCGGGCGCAAGTACTACAACACCACGCCCATCGGCCGCGCGGTGACCACCACAGCCATCGTCCGCGCCATGCAGCAGGACGGCGTCAACATCTTCAGCGATGGCAGCACGCACAAGGGCAACGACATCCAGCGCTTCTATCGCTACGGCGTGCTCACCAATCCCGCGCTCACCATCTACAAGCCGTGGCTCGACCAGGTGTTCGTGGATCGCTTCGGCGGCCGGAAGGAAATGAGCGAGTACCTGGAATCGCTCGGCATGCCCTACCGCATGGGCGCGGAGAAGGCGTACAGCACTGACGCCAATTGCCTGGGCGCAACCCACGAGGCGAAAGACCTCGAATACCTCAACAAGGGCATGCGCATCGTGAACCCGATCATGGGCGTTGCCTTCTGGAGGTCGGACGTCGCCATCGCCGCCGAGGAAGTCACCCTCGCGTTCGAGCAGGGGCTGCCGGTGTCGATCAACGGCCGCCGCTTCCCCTCGCAGTTCGATCTCTTCACCGAATGCAACGTCATCGGCGGTCGCCACGGCTTCGGCATGAGCGACCAGATCGAAAACCGGGTCATCGACGCCAAGAGCCGCGGTATCTACGAAGCCCCGGCGATGGCGCTGCTGCACCTCGCGTACGAGCGCCTTTTGTCCGCGATTCACAACGAGGACACGACCGACCTCTACTACACCCTCGGCCGACGCCTCGGGCGGCTGCTTTACGAAGGCAAGTGGTTCGACCCTGAATCCATGATGCTCAAGACCGGCCTCACGCAATGGGTTGCGCCCAGCATCACCGGCCAGGTCACGCTCGAGCTCCGTCGCGGCGACGACTACACCATCGTCGACACCCGCGCCGAGCACATGGCGTACGACCCGCACAAGTTGTCGATGGAGAAGGTCGCGAGTGCGTTCTCCCCCGAGGATCGCATCGGCGCCCTGGAGATGCAGAACCTGTCCGTGCAGGACAACCGCGACTTCTTGGTCGAGCACCTGCGCTCACTCGCCAAGCTTCCCCCCGGCGGCGACCGACCGGCGCTTGCCGCCCTGCTATCGGAGGGAAAGGGCACCGAGGGCGATTAGCCTCGCGGTAGGAGGACGGAAAACGTGGTTCCCTCCTCCGCGGTGCTTTCAAAGACGACTTGGCCGTCGAGGCAGCGCTCGGCTAGAAGGCGCATGCCATAGGTGCCGAGGCCATGGCCCGGCTCACCCTTGGTCGTGAACGAGCGCTGGAAGATTCTCTGCGCTGCCGCCTCGGGAATCACGCCCGGGTTGTGAACCGAGAACCGCGGCGCTCCGTCGCGGAAGTCGAAGCTCACGTCGACGGTGCCACCCTCACGTGTGGCGTCGAGCGCATTGCTCACCATGTTCGAAAGAATACGCAGCACGATGGTCGTGTCGGAAATCGGCGGCTTCGCCTCGGTGGGGAAGCGCACGAGCAAGTGTCTGCCTTCTGCGCGCGGGTGTCGCGAAAAAACCTCGCGCAACGCCCGCGCCAGCTCGGCGAAGTCGATGGGCGTCTTGCTTGGTGAAAGCTCGCCCCGTTCCGCGCGCGCCAGCAGCCCGTGTTCCGAGATCAGGTCGCGCAGGTCGAGCGCGAGCTTTCGCAGCGACGAAGTCGACTCGTCCGTGACATCGCCGCTGGCGATGAGTTCGCTCCAGGTGATCACGCCTCCAAGCAGGTTGCGAGCGTCGTGCAAAAACCTGTGTTCAAGCACGCTCCGGCGCTTCTGGTCACTGATGTCCTGCAACGCGAGTACAACCATCTCGAGGTCACCCAGACGAAGCGGCGTCGCCTTGGCGCGAAACTCGACGCTTTCGTGTCCGCGCTTGCGGCGCATGGTGATCCAGCACTCGTCGTAGACCGGGCCCAGGCAGCACTGCGCGGCCAGGATCGCCATCACGGCGCCGCAATGCCGGCAGGCCATCGAGGTTCCGCAGCCGCCTGGACCCTCGTCAGCGTGTTCGCAGCGAAGGGCTTCACCGGGGCGCAAGCCGACGAAGCTGTCGATACCGCAGGCGAGCAGGGCGTCGCGGAACTCGGGGCTTGCGGCGAGGATCTGGCGTTCTTGGTTCAGCACCAGGACTTGCCCGCAGAACGATTCAAGCACGGTGGCGATCACGGGATGCTCGACGATTCGACCGATCTGCTCGGCAATCACCTGCGGCGAAGCTCGATCGCCAGGCGCAAAATACGTCTCTTGGCTATTCGGCCTATCTTTGTTGCCGCTGTCCATCGTTCATCCTTCTCAGACGTCGGCTACGGCTCTTTCCCAAATGCATTGTCGGCCAATTCGAGGCTACCGCGACGGGAAATCAATCAAGAACTCGACGGCAGAATGTGTCGCAAACGTCGCAAGACCTGCTCCGTGGTCTTCTCCAGTGAGTTGCTGTTGTCGATTACGTAATCCGCCGCACGGATCTTTTCCTCCATAGGCAGCTGGGCTGCCATGCGAGCGAGCACGGTCTCGCGACTGCAGTCGTCGCGGCGGATCACGCGAGCGATGCGGGTCTCGTCGTCCGCCGTAACCACCACCAATCCGGCAAGATTGCGGTAAAGGCCGGTTTCAACCAGCAGGGCCGCCTCCAGAAACGCGACTTGATGTCCAGCCGCTGCGAGTGCCGCCGTCTGCGAGGCGACCTCGGCACGAATTCGTGGATGCGTGATGGCCTCCAGCCGGGTTCGGCTTTCGCGATCCGAAAAGACGATCGCCGCCAGCTTCTTCCGGTCGATGTGCCCGTCGCTGGCGATGACTTCGGGCCACGCACGTGCGAGGTCGCTGTGGGCGGGCTGTCCAGGCTCGACGACTTGCCGGGCGATGACGTCCGCGTCGATGACCGGAACGCCGTGGTCGCGGATCACCTGCGCGACCGTGGATTTGCCGGACCCGATGCCGCCGGTAAGGCCGATGACCTTGATCATGCTCGCTGGATTCTACGAGATTTGCCTGCCAAGGGCCTACTACCTGATGATCGGTGTGACGCCAGAAAGGACCGTGTCTACGGGCAATCTGTCGCGATCCGCGTACACTGTGGCTGCCATGTCCGATTCCCCTACTGTCACGGTTCTGGATGCCACGTTTGTCGGCGAGGCGCGTGATGTGGCGCAGATGCCGCCCGGCGAAGCGCCCGAGATTGCCATTGGCGGCCGTTCCAACGTCGGCAAGTCGACGCTGCTCAA
>PMLH01000017.1 GCA_003159055.1 Myxococcales bacterium | reverse complement strand
GCGTGGACGAGGACAGCGCGGGAAGACTCCGTGGGGGGCAGTCGATCCGCCCTCACCGTGGGTTGACCTGAGTGCGGAGCCTCGGCAGGAAGGATTGCTTCGAATGCGATCAAGGATCAACGTCGGCACACGCATGAGGTGGCTCTGGGGCCCAGCCCTGGCGCTTGCATTGCTCGCCCCCTCCGATGCATCGGCGCAAACCGGGAAGCCCGCGGTTCACGTCTTCCTTCAGGCGGACGCCAAGTCCGCCGCGCTTGAGAAGATCCTCCAACAACAACTACCAAGCCTCGGGGTAACCGTGTTCAGCCGGTATCGCGATCTGGAAGATGCCAGCGCGTCCGCGAAACCCGACGCCTTGGTCGCCATCGCGCCCGTTCTCCAACAGCGAGGGAAGAAACCGGTCCTTCAGGGAATGCGCGGCGGCAAGGACCTTGAATCCTACCTCTTGGTGTCGGTGGGCAATGTGCTGGACGGCCCTCTCTCGGGCAAGACCATAGGCGCCGTGGACATGATGGGTCGCGACGGAACTCAGTCCTTCGTCGCGGCTCTGCTCAAGACCAACGATGTCAAGGTGAAGCGCGTTGCAAAGACCGAGGACCTCTTGCCCCTGCTCGAATTCTCTGGAGCGGATGGCATCCTGATTCCGAGCTCCGCGATGGCCCGACTGAGTGAGCGCACGACCTTGGCAATCAAGAGCAAGGAAGCGCCGGGCGGACCCGTGGGGCTTCCTGCCTTGGCCATTTTCAACGACGCCAACAAGGACGCAATCACGAAAGCATTCTCGGCGCTGGACGCAGCGACGAAGAAGATCTTGGGAATTGATGCCTGGAGTGTGCGATGAGAAGCTGCAAGGTATGTTTCACGCATTTGGCGCTGGTCGCGTTCGCCTGCACTGCGCTCGTCTCTTGCGCGACGTCGGGGCTCGGTGAGCAAAAGGACCAGCAGGCCACTGCGAGCGTGCAGGACCCACCACCCAGGCCGGGCGCAAAGACGGTGCTGATAGCCATGCCGGCATTGGGCGACTTTCTCGATGCGCGCAAGGGCCTGGTCGCGGAAATCAAGCGAGACTTCAATGTCAGCACCTTGCTCGTCACGCCCGCGACCACCGTCGAGCAGCTTGCCGCCTCCATCGAGCAAACGTCTCCCGTCTGCTTGGTTCTAATGAACAACAGCACACTCAATCTCTTCCAGAAATACCAGGCGCAGCCCGGTGCGCGCACGATACCCCCTGCGGTGGTATTGATGACCTCGTTCCTGGAGGAAACGCGCAGCCGCATCAAGCACATCACCGGCATCGCCTACGAGGTGCCGGGCGTGACTGCCTTCATCAATCTGCGCATGGTGGTCACCCAGCCCATCAACCGCATTGGCGTCGTCTTTCGCCCCGCATTTGGACACTTCATCGAACGCCAGAAGAAGTTGGCGGCACGAGAGCACATCGAGCTGGTGCCGATTGCAGTCGCCGCCGACGTGACCGCCGATGGCCTGCGGACGGCGGTGCGTACGCTGGCCGAAGGCGGCAAGGTGGACGCGGTCTGGATGCTCAACGACAATGGGCTCATCCGTGACGGAGCGTTCCTTTCGGAAACCTGGCGCGCGGTTCTTCGCGACGCCAAGCTCCCGCTCCTCGTGGGTGTACCCAACTTGGTCAATCCGGCGGAGCCGTTCGGCACACTGGCAGCGGTACCTGATCACGAGGCCCTCGGCCTTCAAGCCGCGAACATGATCTTCGACCTGGCCGACAACGACTGGAACGTACAAGACCGTGCCATCGAGTTGCCACTGTCCGTAAAGACTGTGGTGGATGTCAAGCAGGTCCGCGAGCGCTTCGGGTTGAAGCCGGATGCGCAACAACACATCGACCGGCCGTTGGAATAGCTGCCCCGACCCCCCTTCATGTCGACTGGGAACAATCGTAGGAGGGCGCCTTGATTTCGTATGACGAACGACGAGCCGTGCTTCGGCATGAAGTGACCGTGGAGGTCACCTTCGAGAGCGAGCACAACTTCTACACTGGGCTGGCGCAGGATCTCGGGGTGGGTGGCCTTTTCGTGGCAACACCGGTTCTGCGGCCCATTGGGGAATGCATTCGGGTGCGATTCACGCTGTCTGGCAATCCGGAAGTGTTGGACGCGATCACCGAAGTGCGCTGGGTTCGGGAGCGGGACACGGTGGAGGGCGACGCCGGTATGGGCCTGCAGTTCCTTCAATTGTCAGCCAAGACCAAGCTGGCGGTGAAGGCGTTCGCAGAGAGGCGCGAGGCGATGGCCTACGGGAGTGGATCGACTGGGTGAAGGCTTTTTGACCTCCAGGCTCTGGTGGTCTACGTGGCCGAGATGGCGTCAGAGGCAGGACCCGTACTCGCGGTGGGGGTGGAGTTTCAGAACGTGAGCGGTCGCCTGGAGGAACACCTGACGACGCTGGTCTTCAACGTGCAGCGGGCAGAGCGCCAGTGCCACTAGTGCACCGAACGGTTTGAAAGACCGGCAATCTCGCGCAGTTGCGGCGGCAGGTTCCGCCTCGCCCCGCGCAAGCGGGGAGAGGCCGGCGCGCGAAGCGCGACGGGTGAGGGGCGCTGTCCACGGACAAAGGGTGTCCCCTCACCCGCACAGGCACCAAGCGGAGACCGGTCCTCTTTGTCCGTGAGCGTGAGCGTGAGCGTGTTCGGTTCGGGTGTCGCGGCTCGCGTGGGCGTTTCGCGTGCGTGAGCGCTGCGCGGTTCGCGATCCGCGTGCCGCACACGAACACGCTCACCCTCTCGCTCACGGGTCCCGCGACCCGCGAGCCGGATCCACGTAAGGTGCCCGCTTAACGCCTATGCCACTCACCCGTCCGGCTGCGCCGGAC
>PMLH01000594.1:3399-10268 GCA_003159055.1 Myxococcales bacterium | reverse complement strand
CGCAGGCGCTTCGAGCCGAGACCCAGATATCCGGCCAAGGGCGCCTGCGCGGCGCCACGGGTGCCAGCCCGAGCCAAGATTGGAGCTCGACTCGATCTGGTGGCCACGTCCTTCCGAGGCGCGCGGCAGTTTGCGCAGGTCGAGATCCAGCGGACAAACTGAGCGATATGGCAGCGGCGCATTCGCCGGCAAGGGCGACGTCTGCCTGACGTCCGAAAGGAGCATCGCGTGCCGCGCTTCAGGTATCGCCGAAACCTCCAATCCAAGGCCAGAGGCGTTCTCGGCGACTCGATTTGCCCTCGTACTGCGTGCGCAAGCGTCGCTGTTTTTCATTGGCGATTGTCGATGGACCGGTACACGCAACCTCGATCGCGTCGAATTTGGGCGCCCGTCGCAGCACGAGGTGCGGACCATACGCACTACCCACATCACGCAGCAGGGCGTTTGAAACTGCCCCGGCGACTCAGTACTGCAATGGAGCTCCAGGTGTCAGCCAGGAAACCGACGAGAGCACTCCGTAGAAGGTACCTCGGGCATCGGCTGTCACGGCGCCCGCGCCTTCATCGAGCTTCCAGTACGCGACCAGCGACGTGAAGTCGGCGCGACTGCTCGCTATCGGGCGCGCCATATCGGCCTGGATGTCGGTCGCCGAGCGCGCCACATTCCACAGGCGCACTTCGTCGATGGCGCCGTGGAACCAGGTATCGTCGGCGCTGTTGCGGCCGCCGAAGCGCATGGTCACAGTGCCAGCGTGCGACAGGTTCACGGTGGTGGTTGCCGTCGTCTGAGGGGATCCATTCAGGTACAACACGAAGGTCGTGCCCGCCTTGGTGATCGCGAGGTGCAACCAGACTTCGGTGGCCACGGGCTCAGCGGTGCGCAAGGTCGAAGTCGTCCCGGTAAAGAGCCCACCGTCCTGCCCCGTGGGATCGGTCATCATGAACATGAGGTAGCCATTCCACAGATAAATGCGAAACTGGTTCGCGGACACGAACGAGGCGTCCTTGACGATCATCATGTGATCGGTGCCTGCTGACTGAGAATCCGCCACCTTCGTCCAAACTTCGAGGGTGAAATCGGCCGGAATGGGCACGTTGCCGACGTCCACATAGGAGAACTGATTGCCGGCCAGCTCGACCGCGTGGTTGATGGCTCCTCCGGCGTCGATCGCACTGCCACCCGATCCTGGGATACCACCAGATCCCGTGCCGCCACCCGTCGCAACGCCACCGGTACCGCTCAACCCACCCGTACCGGCGGTACCAAAACTCGATCGAACCCGTTCAAGCTGCTTCTCGGTAGTAGAAGCCGAGCAAACCGCCGAGTCTTGCTGTTGCAAGGCGCGCGCGAACCACACCCCAAGCCAGGCTGCCAAGAACTGCAGCGGTAACGGCAGCATCGAACCGAGCGCCTCGGCCTTCTTCGTGCGCACGGGCTGCCTTTTACAACTTCTCGAGCCAGCTGCAAGTCCATCGCCACCTTCGCCAACCTACGAAATCCCCTTGGCTTTTCTTCGATCCTGTTTGGGTACCGCGCGGGCATCTCGTCGAGCGGGTATCTCGTCGATTGTAGGGTAGGCTGTGAAGGAACATGGCACAGGCACCGACTCAGCCTCGAGTTGACACATCGGCTGCAACAATGGCGGCGGTGTTTGCCTACCATGAACGGACGAAGCACTACCCTGGCCGCTTCGCTCTGGCCCCGGCCTTCATGGATTGGGCGACCCAACCCAATCCCTTCCGTCGTTTCGAGGGCGCTTTGCGGCTGCCGTTGGATCTCGTCCCGGTCGGAGACCAACCTCGGTACCAGCCCGCGTTCGTTCCAGGAGGCATCCCGCCTGCACGGCTCGGCCGTCTCTCGGTGTCGCAGCTCTTGCAGGATTCTCTGGCACTCTCGGCCTGGAAACAGTCCGGCGAGGCGCGCTGGTCGTTGCGGGTCAACCCGTCGAGCGGGAATCTCCATCCGACCGAGGGCTATCTCATCGCAGGGCCTATCGACGGGCTTCATGCGAAGGCCGCCGTGTATCACTATGCGCCCTACGAGCACGCGCTTGAACGACGCGCAGACCTGTCCGACCAGGCCTGGGCCACTCTGGCCGGCCGGCTACCACCAGGAAGCGTGCTCGTCGGACTGACCTCGATACATTGGCGGGAGTCATGGAAGTACGGCGAGCGGGCCTTTCGCTATTGCCACCACGACGTCGGACACGCCATTGGCGCCCTCACTGTCGCCGCTGCAGGGCTAGGTTGGGAAACGCGACTGCTCGAAGGCGTGACCGACACCGAGCTGGCGCGCCTTCTCGGCGTCGATGGCCAGAGCGGGAGCGAGGCCGAGCACGCCGACTGTTTGCTGGCTGTCTATCCACAAAGCGTGCCACAAGACGTTCCACAAGGCCTGCCGGGGGATGCGGCCTTTCCGATGGACCAGCAACGCGCGTTCACGATCGGCGACGTCACGCGCGACCCACTCCGCTTCACCGAGTGGCACGGGGTTCCGAGTCGCCTTGGCCCCGACCATCGCCAAAGTTGGCCGGTCATTGACGATGTGGAGGCGGGGACGCGCAAGACCGAACCGCCTTGTGCTGGCTTCTGGGACGCCTCGCCAGCGAGCAGCTCGTTGCTTTCCGTCGGGGATTTGCGCCTGGCCCTGCGGCCGATCGTTCAGCAGCGGCGGAGCGCAGTGGCGCTCGACGGCAGTAGCAGCATAACCCGCGAAGCTTTTTGCCAGATCCTGCTCAAGGTGTTGCCTGGTAAGGGACGGATCCCATTTGCGACGTTACCTTGGCGGCCCTGCATCGATCTGTTGTTGTTTGTGCATCGGGTAGCCGGCATGGTACCCGGCCTTTACGCCCTCCTGCGCGATCCACTGCGAAAGGAGACCTTGCAACAGCTGATGACGTCCGGTTTCATTTGGACCGTACCGGATGAATGCCCGGCCTCTCTTTCGCTCTTCCTGCTGGAGGCTGGCGATGCACGACGGATTGCCGCGCAGACGAGCTGCGGACAGGACATTGCCTCCGACGGGGTATTTGCGACGGCCATGCTGGCTGACTATCGAGCCCCGATTGAAACCTTTGGTCCTTGGTTCTATCGACGCCTGCACTGGGAGGCCGGCGCGGTAGGCCAGCAGCTTTACCTCGAGGCGGAGGCGGCCGGCATCCGCGCGACTGGCATTGGCTGCTTCTTCGACGACCTCACCCATCGGACCTTCGGCATCCAAGACGATCGCTTTCAGGTCGTGTATCACCTCACCATGGGCGGCGCGCTCGACGATACCCGTATCCAGACAGCCCCGCCCTATCGGCATCTCCAAGGCGCATGATGAGCACGAAAGAGAGCACGCCGCAAGGCGCCGAGCTGAAACATCGTCGCCAGGAGCCCATCCCCGACCAGGGGCGCTGGCTGGCGTCCATTGTGCGCGTCCATTGTGCGTATTATCGAGTTCGGCAACAAGAGCGCGGTCGAAGGCCGTTCGTCGTGAGACAATTCCGGTCTCGTGACCTATGCTGAGCATAAGGTGAAGAAGCTCACTGGACACTGCGCGACCCTGCCGCGTGGCCGCCTACACTACGGGAGCACTACCGGGGAATCGGGAAACCGAGCAGCCGCGCGGTGCGAACGAGTGCACTGTCAAACGTGAGGAAGCGGACCTCTCCGTCGAAGACATCCTTCAACATTCGCTTTGCCTCTCTGGCGGAAGCCAGGTGGATGGCGTCGTAGGTACGCAAAGGGAAGCGTTGGGCAAGCTGGCGCGCGTCCTGCAGAACCGTCTCGGTTATGTCCACCTCTTGAATAGACTGCTCCCAGTACTTTTCCAAAGCCCCTAAGTGAGAGACCAAGTCTGCACCAGGAATCCGGCCGAGGTGAACCAGGCGCGACAGCGTGACTGCGGCTTCGGTGTACCCCAAGCGGCTGGCCAGGAGCACATCCGCACTGGCACCCCCAGTGGCCAACGCGCGCACTCGTGCAGAGCCATCCTCCTCGACGAAGAGCTTCGCGAGAGCGGAGGTGTCGAGATAGAGGGCGTAGCGCTCCTGGCGTGCCGCCACTTCAGCCCACCCGATCCGCGAGGACGACTTCCGATGCGGTCGGGCCTTCGCCCTCAAGCCGGATCGGTTTGGGCAGTGGCCCCGGGCGTTTCACATGGCGCAGCGGTGGTGCACCCATCCCGTGTGGCACAAGGTCCGCGATGGGCGTTCCGTGGTTGGTGATGACCACACGGCCGCCGGCTCGTGCCTGCTTGGTAAGCCGGCTCAGGTTCGCCTTGGCATCGCGTAGCGAAACGCTCGCTTCGCGCCCTCTTCGTGCGGCACTTGGCATCAGTCCCTTCGCCTCACGATAGGCGGCATGTAGTTACCATGCAACCACTTTCTTGGTCTCCCAACGGGTGCGGGGAGAGCTTTTCCGCATCGTGATTTCAAGAAGTCCACAAGGTCGCTCTGTGCGACGCGGACGCAATTCATCACCCGCACGTGCCGCAGTTCGCCGCGAGCACAGAGCTCATACACGGAAGATCTCGACACTCCGAAGCGCTTGGCGACCCCATAAACCCTCAGGAAGGTTCGAGCGCCTTCCTCAGAGCCTGGCAGCAAATGGGCAGCAAAACCTTGCGAAAAGGCTGCATTTTGCTGCAAAGGNNCGCGGGTTCGAGTCCCGTCCACCCCGCAGAAGCCCCTTCGGAGAAATCCGGAGGGGTTTCGCTTGTCTAGGCCGTGGTTCACGAGTGGGTAGCGTCGGCGTGATCCGCCGTTTTGGCACGGCCTTGCCGACGACCCGCTCGATCGCGGCGTCAGACGAAATAGGTGAAAGCATCGCCCGCTGAGGCGACGACCAGCTCAATACCTCCCTCCGTGTACATGCGGAAGCAACCGGGTTTGGACACCAGTTGCACAGCACGGCGGCAGCCGAGCTGGCCAAGGAACTTCCTCCAGTGCCGAAGAGGTTCGGTGTCGCTGAGCTTCGCCTCGACCGGTAGCCACGGCTTGCCATCGCGAACGATCAAGAAGTCGATCTCCTCCTTCTCCTTGTTGCGGAGGTATCTGAGATCGAATGTCCCTTCGCCACTGTCAGTCCAGAAGTCGCACGCCTTGCGCAGATGAACTGCCACCAAATTCTCGAAGCGCGCCCCCGGATCCTGCACCTCGCTCCAATCCCACAGGTAGAGCTTGCTCTCGCGTTTCAGGCTGCGGGACACCGAGCGAGTGTAGGGCTTGAGCTCGAAGGTGTAGTAGAGTTCTGCCAGCAGTCCGAGCCAGCGTGCGACCGAGTCGAAGCTCACCTCAAGATCCTCGCGCAACGAAGCACGCGAGAGTGGCGAGCCAACCCGCTCCGGCAATAGAGAGGCCAGCATCTCGACCCGGCTCAATTCCGGGATGCGAGACAGGTCGCGCAGATCTTCGCGAAGCACTTTCTCGATCCGACTTCGCCGCCATACCCGTGCCTTGCGCTCGTTGGCGGACAGGAACGGTTCGGGAAATCCGCCGTAGCGCAGGAGGGGCGCGATCGGATCTTCCTTCGCCGGGGTCGTCGCGTGAGCAAAGAGCGCGCCGATCCGTTCATCGGGCTCGCTGGGCAGCGATACAGCCGCCAACTCCGCAACCGAGAACGGATGCAGATGGAAGTGGAGCGCCCGACCGAGCAGGCTGTCACCGCCCTTCTTGTACACGTTGAGACCCGCACTGCCCGTCACAATCAGGTCGAACAGCTGTTCGCGCGTGTCGTACATGCCCTTCAGCGTCCGCTTCCATCCTCGGGCTTTGTGAATCTCGTCGAGCACGACCAGGGGGACCACGGACGATGTGGTGAGGCCGGCCGTAACCGCCGCGGGCTCTTTGGTCCACACGCGACGGAAGCTGACGTCGTCCCAGTTGTGGTAGGCGCCGACCTTCCGATCGTCCAGCAGCATCTTGCCCAGCGTGGTCTTGCCGCATTGACGTGGCCCTGACACCAACGCCATCTTGTGGTCCGAGAAGGCCAACTCTCTGATGAGCACTGCCAGGCTGCGTTCCATGGCAGACCATACTACGATCTGATCGGAGTTTGGTCGAGACAGTATCTCGGCCAAACTTCGACATGATCGACGTTTGGTCAGGTCGTGCCCCGGCAACTGTCCGCCGCAATAATGCGGATCGATGACCGGTAGCTTCCACAACGGCGGCCAGGATTGGTCGCAGCGAGAGCTGGGCAGCGCCACTTTGGGACCAATGCGCGCCTGGATTTGGCGTACGAAGGTGCGAGAGCAGACTGCGAACACACGACTCACGTGCGGCGCGCCTTGCACCAGATGTCCTGCCGTGGTCAGTCTCAGGCGACCCGAGCGTGATACTCGTGATGGAGCCCGCCGAGGACAGGTCTCGTGACGACGTCCTTGGGCGGGACACGTCGGACGGGCGGCAACCAACGCGCCCCGATTGGTGGCCGCATGCGAAGACCGCGATGGGGTCGGCCATGATAGGCCAGGACGGTCTTGAAGATTTCGATGAACATCGCGGAGCAAGACCTAGCACGAGCGACCAGCCGAGAAATTCCGGACAAATCTACGGCCAGTTTGACTTGGTACCGAATTTTTGCGGCGTGGGCGCCATCGATCGCCCGACAGGTTCGGTCGCCCCGACCCGTCCTCTCGGTCCCGGTGACGGATCCCTTCGCGTGGTGGGGCTCGGCGGTGCCGTCGCCGTTCGCCGCGCGTCCGCCATCCTCTAGGGCAACAGGGCGCCGATGATCGAGTCCACCCAGGTTCCTGCGGCCGCTTCCGCCTGTGCCCCCGGCCGTGCCGCCGCGTCCGGTGGTCCCGCCCTGCCCTTGCGCGCCACCGCTGCGACTGGAAGTGCCCCCGCCGCCGGCACCTCCCATGACGCCACCGGAGCTCGT
>PMLH01000594.1:0-3355 GCA_003159055.1 Myxococcales bacterium | reverse complement strand
CCGCCGGACGTCGCGCCCCCTCGGGAAGCGGAGCCGCCCTCGGCTTTTCCGTCCGAGGAGCCCGAGGAAGCTCAACCGACCCAGCCAACGACCAGAAGGGCACACGGCAGAAGCGCCGGACAACGAAGTACCGATCTGCAGGGCATGGCCCCAGTGTGACGGGCACCCGACGAAGCGTCTTCGCCTTTTGTGGTCATTGAGCTGGTAAAGGACTCGCTGCCCAGGGTGCGAAGGCATTTTGCATCTCGTCGCGCAGCGAGGTTTCGAAGAACAGACGCGGGGTGCATGCGAAGGTCTGCTGGAAGATGCGGTGACACTGCGAATAACTGCCGAACCCGGCGCTCAGTTCCGCGGCGAGCAGGTTGGGGGCGCCGCCGTCCACCGCCTGGATGAAACGCAAGAGGCGCAGGCGCGAGCGGAGGCCGAAAGGGTCATTCCCATGTCGTGCGAACTTGGGGCCGGTCGAGTCCACCGTCCAGGTGGGTGCGTGTCGACAAAGAGATGGGCGACAAGCTCTACCCGGAGATCAAGCAGGACTACAACCACGTCGNNCATCACCGACCTGGCCGCCATCATGGCCTCGGCATCGCCGCCAGCGGCAACATCAACCCAGAGGGCGCCCGCGAGGTCGGGGACATGGGCAGATCGGGCTGCCCGGGCGCGGCTGCAGGTCGGCCATGGCGGTCAGCGAGCCGAACACGGTCATGCGTACGAAGGTGCGAGAGCAGACTGCGAACACACAACTCGCGTGCGGCGCGCCTTGCACCAGATGTCCTGCCGTGGTCAGTCTCAGGCGACCCGAGCGTGATACTCGTTATGGAGCCCGCCGAGGACAGGTCTCGTGACGACGTCCTTGGACGGGACACGTCGGACGGGCGGGTCGAAATGACCGCGGTCTTTTGCGTGACGAAGCGGCCGAGCTCGCCGAGGTGGCCGATCAGGCTGTCGCCCCACGTCCGTGAGAGCATGCCGGAATCCTCGGTCCCCTAGCGACGCTTGGGCTATCATGGTCCATTGTGGCCGCAATCGGCACCGACCGATGACCTCTGCGAGAACCCCCATGCGACAAGCCCCATGCTCCCCCTTTCCCGCTCACACTGCGTTCCTCACGACCGTCGCATCGGTGGTCGCCTTGTTGGCCCTGACCGCAGGATGCTCGAGCGACTCGCCCAACGGCGGCGGATCTGGCGGCGGCGCTGGCAGCGCCGGCTCGGCCGGAAGCAGTGGCTCCGGCGGGACCGCGGGAGCGAGCGGCATGGCGGGCAGCGGTGGCTCCCACAGCACGGGCGGCGCCACCGGTTCGGGTGGCAAGGGCAGCGGGGAGTGCGTGTGTGGGACCGGCGGCATCTTGCCCGGCGGGGCCGGCGGCAGTGGCGACGGCGGCAGAGGCGCTGGCGGCAGCACGGGTACGCCGGACGCGAAGACAGCCGACGGGTCGCCTGACGGCGTCGGGGCGGATGCGACGGGCAAGAAGGACTCGACCGGCGCGGATGTTCCGGGCGCCGACACTGCCAGCGACCGCGGGAACCAGGGCGACACGGCGACCGCGCTGGACGGCGCTGCTGGCGGGCCGGCCGCTGTCCAGTTGGTCGGCCGGTTCGACCACTTCGATTCGACTCCCGCACAGTTCGGTTGGGTGGGCAGCGCGATGGTGGCCCGCTTCAACGGCACCGGCGCCACCCTGCAGTTGGATGGCTCCGACGACCGCTATGCCGTGGTGGTCGATGGCACGCTCTCGTCGTCGGTGCTGAAAGTGACCAGCAGCGGGAAATACCAGGTTGCCAAGGGCCTCGCCGCTGGCGTCCACGACCTGGTGGTCTGGCGGCGCACCGAGAGCAACTGGTCGAACGGCAGCTACCTCGGGTTGGAGGTCACGGATGGCCAGCTGGTCTCGCCCCCGGATCCCCCGAGCCGGAGAATCGAGATCTACGGCGATTCGATCACCGCCGGTTACGGCCTCGATGGACCGAATGCGAACTGCAGCGTCTCGCAGGACAACTCGAACCACTACCTGACCTACGGGGCGGTGGCCGCGCGCGCCCTGTCGGCTGAGCTTCACGCCATCGCATGGTCCGGCATCGGCATGTACCGCAACTACAACGAGACCGCGCCCAAGTCCGATTCCTTGACCATGCCCAAGGTCTACGCGCGCACCCTGCCCTCGGTCGACAGCGCCTGGGATTTCACCACCTGGAAGCCGCACGTGGTGGTCATCAACCTGGGCACCAACGACGCCTCCACCAATGGCGATCCAGGAACGCCCTATCGCACGGCCTACCTCGACTTCGTCCGCGCCTTGCGCAAGGACTACCCAGAGACGTTCTTCATCTTGTCCATTGGCCCCATGCTGTCGGACGCGGCCTTGACCGCGATCCGCGGCCACCTCCAAGCCGTCATCCAAACCCGGTCTGGCGAAAGCGACACCAAAATGTCGTACCTGGAGTTCCCCACCCAAGACTGTGGTTCCGCCCCCTACCCCAACTGCGGCTGCGACTGGCACCCCAATGCCACGACCAACGCAAAGATGGCCGACCTCCTGGTGGCAGAGGTGAAGAAGCAGCTGTCCTGGTAGCGCCCTTCCACGCGTTGGTCACGGCCCCCCACGCGTCGATCACGGACTCCCACATCATTTCTTCGATTCGCACCTCACCCTCAAGCTACGGTGGCGCGGTGACGGTGCACAGCGAGCTTGGTCGCGGAACAACGTTCGACGTGTGGCTCCCAGTTGCGCAGGCACCTGATCCGGCACGGCGGACCGACAGCAACAGCACCGGGTCAGGAGACAAACGCATCCTCATCGTCGACGACGAGGAGGGGGTGCGGACCGTCGCCTTTCGCATGCTCACGGGCCTGGGCTACAGCGTTCGAGCGGCGGCCAGCCCCGAAGAAGCGCTCGACCTCTTCCGCACGGATCCCAGCGCGTTCGATTTGGTGGTGACGGATCAGACGATGCCGAAGATGACGGGACTTGCTCTCATCGAGCGCCTGCGCGAGACATCTCCCTCTGTCAAAGTTGTGCTGATGTCGGGTGTCAGCCCCGTCCTTCAAGGGCGCAGCGCCGGCGAGATGGGCATCGACGCGTTCGTGGCCAAGCCGTTCACACGTCGTGAGCTAGCCACCGCGGTGCGCGCGGCGTTGGGTGGGCAGTCGGGATCGCCTTCGCCGAATTCGTGATTGGATCGAGAAACGGGAGCCCGCGAACGCCCATACCCCCTTGGTAGCGTAGTCGGACCTGACAGGATCGTCTTCAAGCGAAACAGTCGCACCTCCAACTTCGAAGGGTTTCAGCTTACTCTGGCCCAAGCTACGGCGCCGGGCATCCTCCCATCGCGCTTCGTTGCATCCACGACGCCGC
>PMLH01000451.1:16364-35254 GCA_003159055.1 Myxococcales bacterium | reverse complement strand
TCCAGCACCATGTTCCAGGCGTTGTACGCGGTCACCTTGCCTTTGTTGATTGCGTCTCGGATGTAGCCCCAGCTTTCCACGGCATAGGCCTGATCGTTCGGTGCTGCCGCGGACACGTATTTCGGGGAGCCCGAAGGATTCCACGGGTAGTTGCCACACTTGTGCTCGGTGGCCCAGATGGGAAGGCCGCCGATCGTCGTGCCGCCGATCACCTTGTCGAGCACGCCCCACTGCACGCCAGCGACTGTGACGATGTTCTTCGCGGTGCTATCGGCCATCACTGCAGTCGCGATATCAAGGTCGTTCCTACTATTGTCGCCAGCATTCGACAGCGTACCCAGCATGACCTTGACGTTAAGGGCCTTCATGGCTGGCCCCAGAATATTGATCCAGCTCACGTAGGTGGCCTTGTCCCACAGACACGACGGGTAATTTTGGTCATAGCCAGGCTCGTTCTGCGGAGACACCATCTCGATGTTGATGTTCTTGTCCTTGTACGCTTGAACCCACTTCGTGTAGTACTGGGCGTACGCGGTCAGGTTCGCATTGCTGGTGCCAGCGACCATGCTGCCGCCGTCGTAGTACGACGGCTTCTTGGCCGTGCCGCTGCTACCATCGTCCGTCTTGTATCCAGTCTTCATCCACGGCGGCGGCGTCCAGGGGCTGGCCCAGAGTCGGAGGTTCGGGTTCACAGCCAGTGCTGCCTGAACGTAGGGAATGAGCTTTTGCGTATCCCTGTCGATCTTGAAATTGGCCATCGCGGTGTCCGCCGCGGGTCGATTGGACCCACTGCTGGAGGCCGCCGGGTCATTATCGGAGGCCGGGTCGTCAAGCGAATAACGACTCATGGCGTAGTCGCTCGCCCCAATGGGAATGCGCCCCATGGTGAAGTGCGCACCATCCGTGCCGAAGAGGAGGCCGAGCGCCTCGGTCTGTAAGGCCGAGGTGGAAAGTTGGTTCCAGCCCATCTCGTTGAAGCATCCACCAAAGCCTTCCCAGTTCTGGGCCGTGGTGTCGCTGACGGTCACGTCGGCCGTCCCGCTCGTCGCCTCGGTCCAGGTCCCGCTCGTCGTCCAGGTTCCGTTGGTGGAAGTGACAAGCGCGGTTGATGGGGTCGTGGCCCCCCCGCCGCCGGTGGTCGACCCGCCCGAGCCCGTCGCGCCACCCTGGACTCCTCCAGCGCCCGTCGCACCGGCGGTCGCACCGCCGGATGCCTTGCCGCCCGCGCCGCCGCCCGGGTTCGTCGTGGAACCGCCGTTCTGGGTTCCAGTTGAACCGCCGTTCTGGGTTCCGGTTGAACCGCCGTTTTGGCTGCCGGTCGAGCCGCCCTTCTGGGTCCCGGTCGAGCCGCCATTCTGGCTGCCGGTCGAGCCGCCGTTGTCGCTTCCGGTCGAGCCGCCGTTCTGGCTTCCGCCCGAGCCCGAGTTGCCGGAACCGCCGGTGCCACTGGAACTGGTCGTCCCCGAGCCACACGCCGTGACAAGAAGCGCGAGACAAACGCTGGTAATCGATGACCGTGCTCTGTTCATAACGTCAACCTTCTTCCTTTCGTATGTATCCACTGTTGTCAACAAGGCCGTGACTTCGGCTCACCCAACCTCCGGATAGTCCAATCTGCGGCTACGCCGCGGAATCGGTTGCCTGAGGTTAGTGGTCTCAAGTGCCATCTTTCCTTCCCCGAATCGCAACTGCAACTGTCTAATGGTGCGCATTGTACCAAAACTGTGACAGATCTCTCTCTCCCCGGCTTTGGGTCCGCGTCGGAGGCGTCGGAGGTGATGCGTCATCTCTTCGCCTCTGAGAATCTGCCAAGCCACATTCCAGGCAAAACCATCGTCCTGACGGGACGCATGGATCTCACTTGTTTTCCTCCAAATATCCGAAACGGCCGTTCACCGGGAACTTCTAGGACAACCGCCGATCAAAGACAAGCGGGAGCGTGCGCGCCCGCTCAGAAGAATGCACGCTTGACAGTTGGACGCGGGTGGGGCGTTATCCCTGCTGGCCGAAAGGCAAACCGGAGAATCGCGGACATGAAACTTCGCCCAGCGTCGTCTGAAAGCAACTTGGTCGAACGTTCCGAAATCCTGGACGCGGTCGGCATGGCGCGCGTCTTGCGCCGAATCGCCTTCGAAATCGTCGAACGCAACGGGCACGACGCCTATTTCGTGGGCATCCACACCGGCGGGGCGATCCTGGCCGAACGCATGGTCAAGCTGCTGGTCGCCGGCGGCGAAAAGCGGCCGGATCTTGGCGCGGTCGACATCACCCTCTATCGCGACGACGTTTTCAAGGGGTTGCCCAAGCCTGAAATCGGGCCGACGGATCTCAAGCAAAGCATCGACGACCGAACCGTGGTGCTGATCGACGACGTGCTTTTTACAGGGCGGACAGTGCGTGCGGCCATGGACGTTCTGGTCGACTACGGTCGGCCGCGCGCGGTGCAACTGGCGGTGTTGGTCGACCGTGGCCGGCGCGAGCTACCGATCCAGCCCGACTACATTGGCGTGCGCGTGCAGACCACGGCCCAGCAGTCGGTGCACGTCACCTTCAGTGAACACGGCGACCCGGATCGCGCGGTACTGCTGGAAAGGAACGGGAAATGAAAGGCCCGCACGCGTTTTCGCAGAAGCATCTGCTTGGCATCGAGCACCTCACCGCCGAGGAAATCAACACCCTCCTTGATCTTGGCGAACGCTTCCTGGAAATAGCGGAGCGCCCGATCAAGAAAGTGCCGACCCTGCGCGGCAAGACGGTCATCAACCTCTTCCTCGAAGCCTCGACGCGCACCCGAACCTCGTTCGAGATCGCGGCCAAACGCCTGTCGGCCGACGGCATCAATTTCACGGCGTCGGCGTCCTCGACCACCAAAGGCGAAACCCTCATCGACACCGCGACCAATCTGGACGCGATGGCGCCGGACATCGTGGTGATTCGCCACGCGCAGGCCGGCTCGGCCGAGCTGCTCACCAAGTACATCAAGGCCGCCGTGGTCAACGGCGGCGACGGCCAGCACGAGCACCCGACCCAGGCGCTGCTCGACGCTTCGACCATTCGCGCGCACAAGGGCAAGATCGAGGGGCAAACCGTCGTCATCTGCGGCGACATCGACNNACAGCCGCGTGGCGCGCTCGAACATCTTCCTTCTGCGCAAGCTCGGCGCGAAAGTCCGGGTCGCTGGCCCGCGCTCGCTTCTACCCCTCGGCATCGAAGCCATGGGCGTCGATGCCTACGACCGCATCGAGCCTGCGCTGGAAGGCGCCGACGTGGTCATGATGTTGCGCATTCAGCTCGAACGCAAAGCCGGCGGCCGCTTCCCCAACACGCGCGAATACTCGCGCTTTTTCGGGCTGAACCCGCGGCGGCTCGCCTTGGCAAAGCCCGACGCGATCGTCATGCACCCTGGGCCGATGAACCGTGGCGTGGAAATCGACCCGGCGATTGCCGACGGGCCCAGGTCGGTCATTCTTGATCAAGTGGCACGCGGCGTGGCGATTCGGATGGCCGTGCTGTACCTGCTCGGCGGCGGCAGCGACGCAGTGGAGTAGTGGGGCAGTTGTTCTTGACAGGATCGCTTGCCAAACCCTATGTGAGGAGCGCATTTCATGGCTGACATCCTTCTACGCGGTGGCCGCGTTATCGATCCGGCTCGCAACCTGGACGTGAGCGCCGACCTGCTCTTGCAGGATGGCAAGGTCGCTCGTCTTGAACCCAGCCTCGTGGGCGCCATCGACGCCAAGAAGGAAGGGGCGAGGGTTGTCGACGTAAAGGGCATGTGGGTCGTGCCCGGCCTTGTCGACATGCACACCCACCTGCGTGAGCCGGGCCAGGAATACAAAGAGAACGTCGCGACCGGCACGGCGGCGGCGGCGGCAGGTGGCTTCACCGCGGTCTGCGCCATGCCGAATACGGTTCCACCCAACGACAGCCGCGCTGTGACCGAGCTCATCGTTCGCCGTGCGCAGGAAGTCGGTGTGGTGCGCGTGTATCCCATCGGCTGCATCACCCAGGGCCAGAAGGGTGAGAGCCTGGCCGAGATGGGCGAGCTGAAAGAGGCCGGCTGTGTGGCCGTGTCCGACGACGGCAGGAGCGTGATGAACAGCGAGGTCATGCGCCGCGCTCTCGAGTACGCGCGCGGCTTCGGCTTGCTCGTGATCCAGCATGCCGAGGACGTCAACCTCGCAGCGAACGGCCCCGCCCACGAAGGTGCGGCGTCCACCCGCATCGGTCTGCGCAGCCAGCCGGCGGCAGCGGAATCGGCCATGGTGGCGCGCGATTTGGAATTGGTCGCGCTGACCGGCGCGCCCTACCACGTGGCGCACGTCAGCTGCGCCGAAACGGTGCGCTTGGTCCGTGAGGCCAAGCGGCGCGGCCTGCCGGTCACCTGCGAAGTGACCCCGCACCATCTCACGCTCACCGACGAGGCGTGCGCCGGCTACGACACCTCGACGCGCGTGAATCCGCCTTTGCGCAGCGAGGCCGATGTCGCCGCGGTTCGCGAGGCCCTCGCCGACGGGACCATTGATGCTGTCGCCACCGACCATGCTCCCCATTCCTCGGTCGAAAAGGACGTCGAGTTCGAACAAGCGGCTTCGGGAATGATTGGGCTTGAGACCGCGCTGCCGCTGTGCCTTGAGCTGATTGCCAAGAACACCATCAGCCCGATGGCGCTGTTCGCCCGCATGTCGAGCACGCCGGCGAAGATTCTTGGATTGCCGGGCGGCACCTTGGCCCCGGGGTCGGTTGCAGACGTGACGGTCGTTGACCCGCAGGCGACGTGGACTTGCGATGCCAGCCGCTTCCGTTCGCGCTCGCGCAACTCACCGTTCATCGGGCGCACCATGCGCGGGCGAGCTATGCTGACCATCGTGGGCGGAAAAATCGTATTCGCAGAGGAGAAAGTTCTTGGCTGACGGCACTCAGAGTTCTTCGCCGGCGCTGCTGGCGCTAGAAGATGGCAGCGTCTACCGCGGTATCGCCTTCGGCGCCGCCCTAGACCAGGCGGGCGAGTTGGTCTTCAACACTGCCATCACGGGCTACCAAGAAATCCTGACCGATCCATCGTATCGCGGGCAGATCATGCTGATGACCGCGCCCGAGATCGGCAACGTCGGCGTGAACTTGGAAGATTACGAATCGGCCCATCCCTTCTGTGCTGGCTTCGTGGTGCGCAACCTGTCGCCGCGTGTGTCCAACTGGCGCGCGCAGGGCGATTTGGCCGAGTTCATGGCCAAGCACGGCGTGGCCGGCATCGCCGGGATCGACACGCGCGCTATCACGCGTCGCCTGCGCATCGGCGGCGCGCAGCGTGCGGTGATCACGCGCAAGGTCGACGATCCGGCCGGCGCCGTCGAGCGGGCGCGCAAGCACCCGTCGCTGGAAGGGCGCGACCTGGTCAAGGAGGTCACTTCCAGCAAGGCCTACGATTGGAGCGATGGGTTGTGGCAGACGCCGGGAGATCCGCGCAAGGATCTGCCGATTCGGCATCACGTGGTCGCCTACGATTTCGGCATCAAGCGCGGCATCCTCCGCCGCCTGCGCCATGCCGGTTGCAGCGTCAACGTCGTGCCGGCGCAGACGCCAGCCAAGGATGTGCTGGCGGAAAAGCCCGACGGGATCTTCCTTTCCAACGGTCCCGGCGATCCCGCCGCCGTCGTCTATGCCGTCGAGGCGGCCGCCGAGCTTTGCCGATCGGGCAAGCCGATCTTCGGCATTTGCTTGGGGCACCAGATTCTCGGGCTGGCTTTGGGCGGCAAGACCTACAAGCTCAAGTTCGGCCACCACGGCGCGAACCACCCGGTGATGGATCTGACGACCCGCAAGGTGGAAATCACCTCACAGAACCATGGTTTCGCGGTCGACGTCGATTCGCTGGCGGGCAAGGCCGTGCTGACCCACATCAACCTGAACGACAAGACGGTCGAGGGCATGCGCCACGATCGTCTTCCGATTTTCAGCGTGCAGTACCACCCCGAAGCGTCGCCCGGGCCCAACGACCCAAGCTACCTGTTCGATCGCTTCGCCAAGCTCATGGACGACGCCCGACGGTGAGCGAAACCGAGCCTGCAAACCGGCGCTGGGATTCGGGTCACATCCATTCCCTGCTCGACGAGCTGGCCGCTCGCTACGCCAGATCGGCCTACCACGCCGAAATTTCGTCTGCACGCGAGGACTATTTCACGCGATCGGGCAAAGTCTTCGAGGACGATGCCGAGGTGTACGAGGCGCGCACCGTGGCTTTTCTCGAATGGTACGTGATCGAGCGACCGCTGGACGGCGGCTTGCCGCCTGTGATCGATGCTTTGCAAAAGTATCCGACGTCGACCGCGGCACAGAGCAATCGGGCGGAGGCGCTGGCGTGCCTTGCCACGAGCCATCGCAGCCTCTTCGACATCGCCCACGTCGACGACGACGCGATCGAGCTGGAAGACGTGCTGGGCGGTGCGCGCTTTCGGGTTTCCGAGCGACGTAGCACCATCGGTTTCGAGGTGGGGGCGCTGGTCGAGGCGCGCGTCGTGTGGGAAGGTCAGCAGCCGGTCTTCGCGAAGACGTTTCTCTTTCATCCGCGCGACGCCCGTACCGAGATTCTCGATGTCGTCGACAGCTCGCTCGCGGCCGGCACCGACCGCGACGAAATCATGTTTCATCTGGCGCAGCTGTACTTGCGCTGGCACCGGCACGGGCACACCAACGCGGCCCGCATTTACAAAGGGGCCGGCACCATCGGTCCCGTTCCACTTTGATTCCATCATGACATGTAATAGAAAGCAGTTGCCCACGGGGGCGCTATTCATCAACGCGCGTTCCGTCCGGCGGAGAACATCATGCCAGTCGTAGTTGTCGTCGGCGCTCAGTGGGGCGATGAAGGCAAGGGCAAGGTCGTCGACCTGCTCACCGAAAACGCCCAGGTCGTTGCCCGTTGGGGCGGTGGTTCGAACGCCGGCCACACCATCGTCGTAGAAGGAACGAAGTACGTCACCCACCTGATCCCGTCGGGCGTCTTGCGGCCCGGTGTGACCTGCGTGCTCGGCGAAGGCATGGTCATCGACCCAAAGACGCTGGTCGAGGAAATTCGGGCCTTTCGCGGGCAGGGCTTGCTGAAAAACGACGCCGACCTGATCGTGTCCGGTCGTGCGCACCTGACCTTCCCGCACCATCGCACGATGGATCGTCTGCGCGAGAGTCGGCCAGGCGCGATTGGAACCACCCAACGTGGAATCGGCCCAACTTACGAAAGCAAGGCGTCGCGAACCGGGCTTCGCATCGAGGACCTTCTGCGCCCCGAGCGCCTGCGCCGCAACATCGAGCGAAACCTCGCCTACGTCGAGCCGACCCTTTCGAAAGCCGGTGAGGTGTTGCCGAATGTCGACGAGCTGGTCGGCGAGTATCTCGGGTACGCGGCCGAAATCCGTGCCTTCGTTGGCGATGCCTCGCGCTTTCTCTATGAAAGCATTCGCAACGGGAAGAACGTTCTGTTCGAGGGCGCGCACGGCGTGCTGCTCGACCTCGACCACGGCACCTATCCCTTCGTCACGTCGTCGTCGACGACTGCAGGAGGCGCCTGCACCGGCTGCGGGATCGGGCCCACCTTGATCGACGCCGTGGTCGGTATCGTGAAGGCTTACACCACGCGCGTCGGGAATGGTCCGTTCCCGACCGAGCTGTTCGACAAGACGGGCGAGCGCCTGCGCGAGGTCGGCCGCGAATACGGGTCGACCACGGGCCGGCCGCGTCGCTGTGGCTGGCTCGACATCCCCGCGCTTCGCCTGACCACGCGACTTTCCGGACTCCAGTCGCTGGCGATCACCAAGCTCGACGTTCTCGACGGCCTCGATGAGATCAAGCTCTGCGTTGCCTATCGTCTGGGCGGCAAGCTGCTCGACGAGATGCCGCTCGATCCCGACGATCTGATGCAAGTCGAGCCAGTCTACGAGACCATGCCCGGCTGGCCGGCGCGTACGGCTGGCGCATCCGCCAGGAAGCTCGGCGATCTGCCCGAAGCGGCCCGCAACTATCTTGCGCGCATCGCCGAATTGGTCGGCGTGGGTCCTTCGCTCGTGTCGTGGGGCCCTGCGCGTTCCGAGACCATTCTAAGCAGGAATCCATTTCTGGAGGCAGGGGCGCGCTAGCGCAATGCGGAATTTCTTTCGAGGCGGCAAAGACCCGAGGCAACCGAGCGGGTATAGGAATGTCGTTTGCAAGCTGATCTTCTGTCAGAATCCGGCTTGCCACGTGATGCGTCCTATCTATAATCCCCCGGCTATCCGCCCGTCGATGCCCGCCGAAACGAGGAGCTCATGAAGATCGTCTGTGATGCCTGTCAGGCTAAGTACTCGATTGCTGACGACAAGATCCAGGGTAAGGCATTCAAGATCCGCTGCAAGAAGTGCAACCACATCATCGTCGTGAAGACCACTGGCGAGGTCGCGACGTCTGCAGCTTCAGCGAGTGCGGAAAAGCACAAATCGTCAGCGGCAGCCCCGGCGCCGGTGCCTGCAGCCGATCAGGGTGTGTGGCATGTTGTAGTAGACGGTGAACAAGTTGGCCCCCTCACCGATGCGGAGGTCAAAGAGAAGCTCCGTTTGAACCAAATCAACGGTGAATCTCTGGCTTGGAGAGAGGGTTTCGCCGACTGGACCGCACTTGCGACCGTGCCGGAATTGGCGGCGCTGCAACCGAGGCCCGCGCGGAACTCCGCCGCCAGGGCCGCCGTGCACGAGCCGTCGCGGCCAGCCGCTGCCGCCGCGACTTTCCCCAGCACGGCGTCTCCGTCGCCGGATGCGGGGGACGTGTTCGCGGCCGCGACCGTGATTACGCCGGCCAACACCGACCTTTTTGCCCCCAGCGCGGCTTCCGCTGCTCAGGCAGTTCCGAGTCCCGTGGGCCCCTCGCCGTCGTCGCCGTTCTTGTTCGGCGGTGCACCAGCGCAACCAGCCGAGCCTGCGGTGGTGATCAAGAATCCAGGCAACGGAGCAGGCGGCACGCACCTGACGGGTCAGCGCAACGAGAACTCGGTGCTCTTCTCTCTGTCGAATCTCGAAGCTTTGGCGGTGCCCAGCCACTCGGGTGGCGGCATTCGCTCTCCGTCGTCCACGTCGAACACCGAAGGATCAGGCCTCATCGACATCCGCTCCATGGCCGCCATGACCCTGAACGATGGCGCCACCGAGGCGCGGCGTTCGTCTGAAGCGCTGCCGACCTTCTCGACGCCGCAGTTTTCCCCAGTTGCTCCGGTGCTGTTGCCGATCTCCAGCAGCGGGCCGCCCAAGTGGGTCTATCCGGTCCTTGCCTTGCTCGCGGTCGGAATTCTCGTCCTGGGCTACGGCATCTACAGGACCATGGCGTCGCCCGCGCCGGGCACCCCGATCGTGATTCAGCAGGCGGCGCCAGTGCTGCCACCCGTTGCGGCGCCCGTCGCCGTCGCGCCCGCCACGGCTCCCGCGCTTGCGGCTGTGGCCGAGGCGAAGGCGGGGGACGAGGAAAAGGGAGCGGGCACAGCGGAAGAGAAGACCGGCGAAAAGCCCAAGGGTGGGTCTGGCAAGGGCGATAGAGGCCACCGCAAGAGCAGCGATCAGGGCGCCTCCGGCAGGAGCGACGGCAAGAAAGGCGGCGACTCGGTTGCGAGTGGCGACTCGGGTGGGAAGGGGAAGACCGGCGGGGACGCCGGCAAAGGCAAAGGCAGTAAGGGCAAGGAAACGACGGATCTCCTCAGCGAGTTCGGAAAGAAGGAGGAGCCACCCAAAGCCGCGCCGCCTCAGGTTAAGCTCATCACACTCACGCAGAGCGATATCGTGAACGCCATGAAGGGCGTGCAGCCGAAGGTTCAAGCGTGCGCCAACCAATACAAGGTACCGGGCACCGCGATGGCCAGCATTAGCGTGGCTTCGGGCGGCAAGGTGACCAACGCCACCGTGACCGGCAAGTTTGCGGCAACGCCGACCGGTTCCTGCGTTGAAGGTGCCGCGAAATCGGCTAAGTTCCCCCCGTGCCAGGGAATGAACTTCCCCTGGCCTTTCACGCTTAGCCCGCGCTAGGCACTTGACAATAGTAGGAGAGCTTCAAGGCCCCGTGGCCACCGCAGTTCGTGCTCACATAGCAGGTACCGTCTGGAAGGTCGAGGTTGCGTTCGACGACGAAGTCGACGAGGGCCAGACGGTCGCTGTGCTGGAATCCATGAAGATGGAAATGCCGGTCGAAGCGCCGATCGCTGGCCGCGTGACCGCGATTCACGTCGCGCCAGGGCGATTCGTCGAAGAAGGCGAACCGCTTATGGAGCTGGGTTAAGCGGGACTTGCATCACCGGCGGCGGACCTGCCGGTGGTGGCGCCGAAGCGTCGGGCCGCGGCTGCTCGGCGGGCTTGTTGCGCCGGGGTGGCGGTGCTGGCGGACCCTGGTCTTCCCGCAGCTTGCTGACCAGCTTGTCGATCAGCATCTGCTCATAGCGCCTCGGCAGGTCGGGAATCGACACCGCCAACCGGGTTGCCTCGCGGCCTTCCGGATCTGTGGCGTGAATCAGCTCAAGGGATGCCCGGCACGGCTTCGGGCCATCGGTGAAGTCGAAGAGCACATAGCCTGCCGATTCATCCTTTTCCCTTATCGGGAAGCTCCGGTCCACGCGCAGGAAGCGGACGCTGGCTGGCCAAACGTCGACGATGGGGTAGGGTACGATCTCCATCGTGCGCGCCTCTGCAAGGCCAGTCCAAAGCGACGCGATGGCAAAGAACGCGCCGAGCGCAAGCCATCGCGGCAGGAGGGACGTCACTCGCCTCCCTGCTCCGCTGCACGCTTGGACTCGACGACCAGCGAACGCAACGACCCGGCAGATTCGCCGACGAAAAGCAGCGCCAAGAAGCCGAGCGCAACGTACCACACGAATTGGATTCCGTGCAGGGCGATGGCATAGGCCCCGCCAACCGAGGTGAGGATCGATTCGGGCAGGTAGGCTGCCAGTGCCAGGACAATGCCAGCGTGAAATTGGCCGACCAGCCCTGGCGCGTTGGGCAGGGTGATCAGGACGCCCGTAAATGCCATGGCGGCGAAGGCGCCGTGGAGGGGAATCGGCAGGTTCATCAGGCGTGCAAGAATCCACATGCCAAGCCCGTTGGCGCCCCAGTAAAGGGCGGTTTGCAACAGGAAGGGTAGCATGTCTCGTGCGTTGCGCAGGGCTCGGAACCCTTGAATCAAGGCGCGCAACTTGTCGGCCAACTTGTCCGCGGTCTTGGGCGAGAGCCGGCGCAGGAACGTGACCGCCAGGGCAAGCCGAATGGTTGCTTCCGTCCAGCGCAAGGCGCAGCCGAGGAAGATGGTCAAACCCAGAAAGCCGAACAGCGCGGCCCAAGCGGACACCGCAAGCATGGCCGGGTACGGGTGCGCGCCGGGCGCGAGGGAAAACAGGTAGGTCGTGAACAGCAGAATTGCGATCACGAGGCCATCGACGATGCGCTCGACGGCGACGGTTCCCAGCACCGCGCTCATGCGCGACTGCCCGTCACGGACCACGTAGTAGGGGCGTGCGAACTCGCCGAGCCTGAAGGGAAGGGCCAAAACCGCCATAAAGCCCACCGTCGAGATGATCATCAGGCGCCGGAAGGAAAGCGATACGCCGATGGGGCGCAGAAGGTACTTCCAGCGCCAGGCGCGGAACAGGTGGACCGGCACGATGGTCAGGGCGTACACGAACAGCGCCCAGATCGGCATGCCTCGTAGGACCGATTCCGTCTGATGCAGGTCGATCTTGCGCAGGGCCAGTCCGATGCAGAGCGCACCGACCAGCAGGGACAACAGTATTTTGGCGAACAGTTTCACGTTGGCTCGATACGCATTAGGGCAGCTCGCCCGCCAAAATACGGCGAGGATGGTCTTCTAGCAATTGCGCAATTGCGCCGGCCCCGCAGCGCTTGCGAATCCATTCAATACCGCTGGCTACGGCATCCTTGGTTTCGGGGCTGTGCAGGTCGGAGGCCACGGCGTGGGCGATGCCTTCCTCGACCAGCCGCCGGGCTGTCTTGGTTTCGCCGCGGTTCTGTCCGCCCGCTAACGCTTCCAGGTCGACGACCAACGCGGCTTGCTTGCCCAGCGTTTCGGCAAAACCAAGGTCGTGCTGTACTGCCAGGTAGCGCTCGGGATGCGCCATCACCGGCAGCTGCCCACCCAGGCGGATTTCAAACAAGGCTTCTTCCAGGCGCGGCGGCAACAGCACGGGATTGACTTCGAAAAGGAAGGCTCGCTGTCCGTCGTAACACGGAACGGTATGTTTCCGCAGGCGTTCGATGAATACTTCGTCCCAGTAGTTTTCCGCTCCCCGGCGCAAGCGCAGATTCGGGTACTTCTTGCCGGCTTCTTGCTGAAATTGGGCGGCCGCCTGGCCAATGGCCTCAGAGGTCGGAATGAAAAGCCCGTTTCTCTGATGCGGCGTGGCGCATATCTCCGCGAAGCCGAGCGCGAGGAGCGACTCCAGCATCTCTAGGCTGGTTTCGAGATCGGGAGCACCGTCGTCGAGCCCGGGCAGCAGGTGGCAATGAAGGTCGATGTATTGCGCCACTTGTATTGTCGGTGACCATAGCGGATCTTGTTGGGCTTGGCCGCAATTTCCCTTACCGCTCTCCCGCCGCGAAAAATCCGGTGGAGTGACGATTGAGCTTGCACAAAAGGGAACACCGATTGCAAATTCAGGCCCCGGAGGAAATGGATTCAAAATGGGCGACAAAGTTGCTCTACCGAGTCTCAGCTTGCCGAAGCAGAGGACCCACTGGACCGTGGGGGTAGTCATTGCGGCGGGCGTGTTGTTTTTCGCCTTGGGCGCCGCCTTCTACGCGGTTTTGAAGAACCGTCAGGCTGAATCCGACGCGCTTGCCAAGCGCGAGGCCGATCGCGTGGCGCTGGTGAGGGCAGAGACCGAGAAGGTGCAGGCCGAGAAGGCCAAGGCCGACGCCCAACGTGCTGCCTCCGAAGCGAAGAAGAAAGAAGCCGAAGCGGAGACGTTGGCAGCTCAAAAGAGGGTTATTGCGAACGCCAGCGACGACGACAAGAAGGACAAGGGGAAAAAGAAAGTCGGCGGTGCTCACAAGGCCGGCGCGACCAAAGTTGCGAGCGGCAAGCCTGGCGCGCCGGCTGCTCCCGCCGCGGCGGCTGCGCCCGCAGCACCGGCTGCTCCGCCGAAAGAGAAGAGCAAGGCCAGCAAAGACATCGATGACCTGCTCAGGAGCTTCAAGTAGCACGCGCCTGGAGACCCGCGCCTCCATGTGAGGGGGAGGGGCTCCACTCCCGGCTCCGGCCACCGGCTTCCGTCGCTGAGAATCAGGCCGCGGGGCCAACTGCCAATCCACGAGAGGCGGTGCTAGCGCCCCGGATCGTCGACCCGCGAGTCGGGTTCGGCATTGCCCGCAAGAGCTCGCGTGCGGATCTCCTCGATGCGCGTGTGCAGGTCGCCGTCTTGCAGGGTCACGGTGAGGGCTTGGCCTGGCGACAGGCCCCGGCAGCTGCGCACAAGCTCTCCGTCGGGACCGCGGGCGAGGCTGTAGCCTCGGTCGAGCACCTTGAGTGGCGATAAGGCGTCGAGCTTGCTGGTCAGAGCTTCGAAGGAATGGCGGCGTGTGGACAGAAGCCGTGTTCCGCTGCCGGCCAGCCGGCGTTCCAGGGCGCCGAGTAGAAGTCGCTGATCTGCTATTCGGCGCTGGGGATGCGCGCGCAGCAGTCTCGCCATGCCCGCATGCAAATCCTTGCGACGGACCGACAGAATGCTGGCCAGCGCGCGCGCCGCACGCTCGGAGACTTCGTCCATGCGCTGGCGGTGCTCGTCGATAATCCGTCGTGGATCGCCCAGGCGTGCCCGCGCTCGCTCTAAGCTGAGTCGCGCGGTCCGAATTTCGCCGACCAAGCCACGCGCAAGGCGACCGGCGTGGACGCGCAACTCGGCGAGCAGGTCGGCCGCGACCGGAACTGCCATCTCGGCAGCGGCCGACGGCGTGGGGGCGCGGACGTCGGCGACGAAGTCGGCAATCGTGAAATCGGTTTCGTGGCCGACCGCCGAAATGGTCGGCAGTGGGCAGGCGGCGATGGTGCGCGCCAGCTTTTCGTCGTTGAAGGCCCACAGGTCCTCCATCGATCCACCACCGCGCGCAATGATGATCACGTCGACATCGGGAACACGGCAAAGCCGCACGAGAGCATCGGCGATGGCGGCTGCCGCACCCTCGCCCTGCACCGGAGCCGGTGCGAGAAGAATCGGAACCGGATAGCGACGGTGGGCGACGCGCACGATGTCGCGAATCACGGCCCCTTGGCGCGACGACACCACCCCGATTCGGCGGGGGAGGTAAGGCAGGGGACGCTTGCGGGCGCTGTCGAACAGCCCTTCTGCCAGCAGTTTCTGCTTGAGCGCTTCAAACGCAATCGCCAGCGCGCCCGCGCCCGCGGGTTCCATCGACGAAACCTGGAGTTGGAATCGGCCGCGCCCTTCGTAGATGGTCAGCTTGCCACGGCAATGCACGAGCATCCCGTCGGCAAGGCGGAACTTCACGCGGCCCGCATCGCGCGCGTACATCACGCAGTCGATCTGCGCCTCGGAATCCTTCAACGTGAAGTAGAAGTGGCCATTCGTCGAGCGTTTACAGCCCGACACTTCCCCTTCCACGCGCACGTCGCCGAAGCGCGCTTCGAGCGTCTGACGGGCGGCGCGCACCAACTCGGCCACGGCGAGGATGCGAGGTTCGGGAGGCGTCGTGGGCGGTGCGGCCTCGGGGATGGCCTGGGGCTTCTGCGGCAGGACAAAGCGCTGCTCGAACGAAAGTTGTGCCTCGGGTTTCGTGTTGTCGCTCCTGCCTGGGTTTCCAGGGCCGAGCGACGAATCGGGCGGCTTGCCGCGACCGGCGCTCACCGCGCGCCTCGCGTGGCCGCACGCTCGTAATCGACGGCGTCCGATCGCATACGCTCGAGATCGGCGCTGGCGGTGCGCTTGATTTGCTCGGAGCGTGCCGCCAGTCCCGAGAACCCCCAACCCCAGAACCGATTGTGCGACTTTCGATAGACCAGGGGGCCGGCACTGGTCTGGATTTCGGCGGTTTCTCCCGACGGCCCGAGCTCGGGCTGTCGCGATCCAGCGGCCGCGAGCAGTGCCGCGGTTTGCTTCCACTCATCTGGCTCGAGCATGCGGGCAAAGAGCGCTTGCGCGCTTTCGCTGGTCGCACCGAGCTCGAAACGGGCCAGTAGGCGTGCGCGCTCAGGGCCTTCGGGCACCGCGCTTTGCGTGATGTCATAGGCTTCGCGCCAGGCCCGCTCGATGGTCGTCCATGACCAGCGCGTGTCTTGGTCGAGGGCGTTCCACAACATACCACTGTCGTGGGCCGCCACGGCCGCGGCGAGCCGAGCGTGAGCCTCAGCCGGGGTCGCGGCACATCGCGGACCGCAGCCGAGCGCGGCCGAGAGCATGAAGAGGAAAAAGACGCATCTCATGGGGACAACCCGAACTCTTGACCGTCGCTACGGTAGCAGCCTGTGGCGAAAGTCTCCACTGTGGGTTTGAAATGGAAACCCTGGGAAAGTTTTGCTCTGCACTCGGCACCTGCCCCACCCCTGCCCACCCCGCGCTGCGCGCGGCCTCGCCCAACCTTCAGGAAATGCGAGGCAAGCCTTTGCAGGTTTGCGCGCGACAACTTGTGCTAGATTCGTTGCCTCTCGACGGTGACCGAAACTGGAAACAAGCCGCCCCTCGATTTTCCCGAACTAGAGTCGGGCGGCTTCGGCGCGCCTGCAGACGAGTTCGCCAACATTCCATCGTCGCGCAGGCGCCATCCGGTCATCGCCGTGGCCGCCGCGGCGTTGGCCGTGTTCCTCATCTACCAGGTTCACGAGGATCTGTTTTTCGCCCTGTCCCATTCGGCTTCGACCGACCTTGGCGATGCGCGTGCCCTGGCCGACCTCCCCCTGTCGAAGTTGCCTCTGAATCAGGTGGTGCGGGTGTCAGGAATTGCCGACCGCGAAAGTGGCGTCATCATCGACACCGCCGGGTCGTGGCAGTTCACGCAGTTTTTTCGGTTGCTCGGGACGCGCAGCCGGCTCTTTGTCAGCCGTGTGCCCGATCCGATTCCCGTCGAGCAGGCGGAAAGGGATGTTTTCGTCGGACGGCTGCTGCGCTTTCGAGATCTGTCGTTCGCCGATGCGATACGGAAGCATTTTGCCAATCGTGTGGCGGCGACGCATTTCTTTGCGGCGGCCGTGGTGAAAGAGAAGGTCGGCAGCGCAGGCGGAGGCCCTGTGCTGATGACAGACCTGCTTGGCGAAAGGGTTTCCCTGGCGCCGAGCGACGAGCTTTTCGTTGATGTCGCACGGACGGCAGACCTCCAGGTCTACCTGCCGAGAAGCAAGTACCGCGACGTGGCGGCAGCGCGGGCGGCGGTGGAAAGTCATGGCGGAGTGGTCCTCGACGACACGGTAAAGCCCGCCGACGACAAGAGCATCTCGCTCATCATGACGTTCCCGACAGAGAAGCGCGACCAGGTGATGAGCGCCATTTCCGATCTGGACCCGCACATCCGCTATCGGCCGTTGCGGACCACCTATTCGGTCAAGGTCGCGGACTTGACCGGGGGCAAAGACGGCCTGCTGGTGAAGGTCGGCAGCGAGAGCAAAGACCTGCGGCTCGACCAGATTCGAGCGATTCGCACCTTGGCCAGCGTGCAGATACCGGACGACGCCTTGATCTTGCGGGAAGGCGATCGTCCCCGCGAGCACTACAAGACCATCATCGTCGCTGCGTTCCTGCTCGTCTTCGCGATGCTCAACCTGCTGGCCCTGCGCAGCCGCGCCTGAGGCGTTTGCATGCAACGAATCTACGACACGCGTGAAAAGAAGAAGGTCGAGCTCACCCTGCTTGCACCCGGCAAGGTCGGCATCTACGTTTGCGGCGTCACGGTCTACGACCTGTGCCACGTGGGCCACGCGCGAACCATGGTCGCGTTCGACGTGATCGCTCGCCACTTGCGTCGACGGGGATTGCAGGTTCTTCTGGTCCGCAACATCACCGACGTCGACGACAAGATCATTCGCAAGGCGAACGCCGAAGGCCGCAGCGCCGCCGAGGTGGCGAATTACTACGCCGACGCGATGTCCGCGGATTCGGCTGCTCTCGGCATTAAGCCGCCCGATATCGAGCCGCGCGCGACCCTACACATCGCGGAGGACATTGAGGTCATCAAGCGGCTGGAAGAGCGGGGCTTGGCCTACGCGGCGGACGGCGACGTGTACTACGCCGTTGCTGGCTTTCCACGCTACGGGGCGCTTTCCGGTCAAAGCATCGACGACTTGCAGGCAGGTGCGCGCATCGAGGTCGGCGAGCACAAGCGAAGCCCGCTGGATTTCGCCCTTTGGAAGGGCGCGAAGCCGGGCGAGCCGTTTTGGGAGAGCCCGTGGGGACCGGGACGGCCTGGCTGGCACATCGAGTGCTCGGCCATGTCCCATCGCTACCTGGGCGACGCCTTCGACATTCACGGCGGCGGATCGGATTTGATCTTTCCCCACCACGAAAACGAAATCGCCCAGTCGGAGGGCGCCTATGGTTCGTTTGCGCGCCACTGGATGCACGCAGGGATGGTGAACTTCGGCGGTGAAAAGATGTCGAAGTCGCTCGGCAACGTGGTGACGATTCGCAAAGTTGCCGAAACCCATGACCTCGAGGCGTTGCGACTGCTGCTCATCAGCGTGCACTACCGGAGCCCGGCCAACTTCACCATCGCGCGCGACAGCGAAGGCCAGACCGTCTATCCCGACCTCGACGAAGCGGAAGCACGGCTGGACTATTTCTACCGGACGCTGGAGCGCCTCGATGCGTTCTTGGCTCCGGTCAAGCTGCCGGACCCGTTGCCGCCGTCGAAGCTGGCCGAAGAAGCGGGCGCGGCGATGGACGACGATTTCAACACCGCAGCGGCGATTGGGCACCTCTACGACGCTTTTGTCTTGGCCAACAAGCTGCTCGACGACGCGAAGTCGATGCCCAAGCCCCAGCGGCAGCAGACCTTGGCCGCCATCGCGCGCGACGCCCGTGACATCGGCGCCACGCTGGGGATCATGCTGCGCAAACCGGACGATTTCTTGCTCGGTCGTCGCGATCGGCTGTGCATGCGGCGAAAGATCGACCGCTCTGCCGTCGAAGCACGGATTGCCGATCGGACCGCCGCGCGCGCCGCAAAGGATTTTAAGCGCGCCGACGAGATCCGCGCCGAGCTTCGCGACAAGGGCGTCGAGCTGATGGACGCGCCCGTGGGAACCACCTGGCGCGTGGCTGGATAGTCGGTAGCCCGCGTTCGTGGTAGAGGTCGGCGCGTGATCGGTGTCTTCGATTCCGGCTTCGGCGGCCTGACCGTCCTGCGCTCGCTGATACAGCGGCTGCCGGAGTACGACTACTTCTACCTTGGCGACAGCGCACGGGCGCCCTACGGCAGCCGCAGCTTGCAGGTGGTCCACAGCTTCACCCGCGAGGCGGTGGAGTTTCTATTCGACGCCGGGTGCCCGCTGGTCGTGCTCGCGTGCAACACCGCTTCCGCGCAGGCCTTGCGCACGCTGCAACAGCGCCACCTGCCCGCGCATCGGCCAGACCGGCGAATCCTTGGCGTCGTGCGCCCGTCCGCCGAGGCCTTGGCTGGCCTGCCGCCGGGGGTGAGTCCGGGGGTGACTCTGCCGTCGCTGGCGACGGGAACCGTGGCGGTGCTCGGTACCGCCGGCACGGTTGCGTCGGGTTCCTACGCCCTCGAGCTTGCCAAGCTTGCTCCAAGACTGCAGGTGATCCAACAGGCGTGTCCGTTGTGGGTGCCGCTGGTCGAAGCCGGCGAGACCTCAGGTCCTGGCGTCCAGTATTTCCTGCACAAGTATCTCGATCCGCTTTTCGCCAGGCCCGATCC
>PMLH01000451.1:0-16331 GCA_003159055.1 Myxococcales bacterium | reverse complement strand
ACGGCTTTCGCGCAGGGGCGCCCGGCGCTACGCCACCACCGACGATCCCACTTGGTTTGCCGCCCAAGGCGAGCCGATCGTGGGAAGCGGGATCGTGGTGGAGAAGGTCTCGCTGCGCCCCTTCTCGCGCTGAAATGCGGGAGCGCGGTCCAACTAAGTCCCTCTAGCCGACGGTAGTTGACGTAAGATCCGCCGTCGGAAATGGCGGAAGAAAGTCGCGCAGAGATGCATCCTCCAATGCGGAGCGGGTCGACAACGGCAGCCCCGAGTCAGGCCGGCCTTTCCGTGCGTCCGTTCCTCATCCTCGCCAGCGTCGTGGTCCTGCTCCTCGGCCCGTTCCTCGACAAGGCCCTGCACATCGATGACCCGCTGTTCGTGTGGTCGGCAGAGTGGATCGTACGCCATCCTTTCGATTTCTATGGACGCATCGTGAATTGGTACGGCCACGACTGGCCGATGCACGCCACCAACCAGAACCCGCCGGCGACCGCGTATCTACTCGCTGTGGTCGGTTCCGTGCTCGGCTGGCGCGAAACGACCTTGCACGGCGTATTCCTGCTGGTTGCCTTCGCTGCGAGCGCCGGAATTTTCAGGTTGGCGCAGCTTTGGTGTGTCCGACCGATGTCGTCGACCTTGCTTGCAGTGTTGACGCCAGCCTTTCTTCTGTCCGGAACCAGCCTCATGTGCGACGTCCCGCTCCTGGCGTGCTGGACCTGGACGTTGGTCGCTTGGGAAAGAGCACTGGCCAGCCGGGGAGTTGCTCGATTCGTCCTTGCGGCCGCCTTGGCGGCGCTGGCGATGCTCACCAAGTACACCGCATTGTTGCTCTTTCCTGTGATGTTGACGATGGGGGCCGTGCGCAGGCGCAGACCAGGGTGGTGGCTGGCCGCGCTGCTCGTGCCCCTCGCGAGCGCGGCGCTCTTCGAGCTTGGGTCCCGAAAGCTGTATGGGCACGGTCTGCTCTTCTCCGCCGGCGAGTATGCCAGCACGAATCAAGAACGATTTCCCGGAGGCTATGCCGTCAGGCTGGTCTCCGCACTCACGTTTCTGGGTGGCGGCATGCTACCTGCGATCTTCCTGCTGCCCTTTCTTTGCTCGCGTCGCCTGCTTGTGCTTGCTGGGCTCCTGCCGTTGGCGGCCTCCTTGCTCGCCCTGTCGTCGATGCAACGGATCGGATTGACTGAGCTTCGCCTGGCGGGCAGCGTGCGCTTTGGGCTCGTGGCTCAAATCTCCCTGTTCCTGGCCAGCGGCATTTGCCTGCTCGCGTTCATCGCCGTGGAGCTTTGGCGTCGGCGTGATGCTTTGAGCGCCGTGCTCGCGGTTTGGACCGGATCGGGACTCCTGTTGCTTTTCGTCTTCAACTGGACAGTCAATGGCAGGACTCTACTTCCCACCGTACCCGCGATCGCCATCCTGTGCATGCGCAGGCTAGAGCTGACCCATCCATCTGGGCTTGGGTGGAAGCGCCTCGCGGGACCCATGGCCGCCGCTCTGGTACTCGATGGGGTCATCATGGTGGCCGACTATCAACTCGCCGATTCGGCACGTCGAGCCGCGAACAACATCGTCCATCGGCATCGCACGCCTGGTCAGCAAATCTGGTTCGAAGGACACTGGGGATTCCAGTACTACATGCAGAATCTGGGCGCGCTTCCGGTGGATTTTACGCGACCAGCGCTTGCTCCGAGTGATGTGCTTGTCATACCCGTAAGCGCCGCCAATGTGGCCTTGCCGCAACCCGGGGAAGTGGAGCTTGTGAAGCTGTCCCAAATGCGAGTATTCCCTTGGCTCGCCACCATGCAGCCTGGCTCTGGAGCGTGCTTCTATGCCGCGGACTGTGGTCCAGTGCCATTTGCCTTCGGCAGAATCGCTCCAGAGAGCTACGCCGTTCTGCGCGTCTTGCGTTCACCTAGTTTCAGATAGGCCAAACGCACCACCGTGCAAGCGGACTTTGACTCTATAGCGGTATGAGCGTGATGCTCTTGCACGTAGCCGTGCAGAGTCCGTCTTTGTCGTTCTGATCGCCGTTGTCGCACTCTTCCTCGCCGTTGATGACGCCATCGCCGCAGTGTGGACCGAGTTTGCACTGCTGGGTGCAGCCACCGTAGGACCCATCGTTGGTGCCGTCATCGCATTCCTCGGGGCCGTTCTTCATCCCGTCGCCACAGTGGGGCGCATAGATGCAGCTTGGCGCGCAGCCGCCGTACTCGCCCTTGTTGAAGAGCGCACCGTCGTCGCATTGTTCGGTCGGCTGAACCTTGCCGTCGCCACAGCCGCCCGGCTTTCGGCAAACGTCCGTGCAGTCGGGATCGTTCGACATGGTGGGTTCGCATTCTTCGCCGTACTCGGCTTGCACGGTGCCGTCGCCGCACTTGGGCGCTGGCGTGCAGTCGGGATTGCACGTGCCGTAGGTGCCGTCATTCGCGCCGTCGTCGCAAGTCTCGGGGCCGTTGACTTTGCCGTCGCCGCAGTACCCACCCAGCTTGCAGCTCGCCATGCACTTGCCGCCGTAGGCCGCGCCGACATCGTTGTCCTTGAGGTTGCCATCGCCGTCGTCACATTCCTCGTCGTATTCGACCTGGACCTTGCTGTCGCCACAGCGAGCCGGGAACCTGCAGCCCGGGGTGCAGCCCGTGGTGGCGCCATACTCGGTGTCGTTGACGCCGTTGTCGCACTCCTCGTGGTCGGCGTCGACCTTTTTGTCGCCGCAGTACGGGCCGAGCAGACAGTCGGCGCCGCACTGATTGTAGCCGCCGAGGTTCTTGTCTTTGCCGTTGTCACATTGTTCGCCCGGGGCGACCTTGCCGTCGCCACAAATCGGTTTGCATTCGCTTGCCGAATCGTTGAAGCCGCTCAAGGTGAGCTTGTACGTGGAAGATGAGGTCTGCCGCTCGGCCTGGAACAGAGCGATTTCGTATACACCACCGCTCGACATGCCCAGGGAAACGCTCTTGGTTGTGGACGGACAGGTCGTCACTCCGGCGGTGCTTGCGCAGCCGTCGGTTTGTGTGATGGTGACCTTGCCGCCGCCATTGGCGTCGAGAACGATGGTGCCGTTGACCGGGGTGTGGATACCGCCCAGGTCGACGGCAAGCTTGCGATTGATGAAGACCCAGACGTCGTCATCGCCGGTAAAGTCCAGGGTGTACTTTTTGCTTGAAACGTAGCCGAACCAGTAGCGGACTTCGCTGGTGAAACTGAAGTTGTGCATCGGCTTGCCGGGCTCCGCGGTCCAACCGCCACCGTAGGAGGGCGGGACCGTGGCGGTCTTGTATTCCGAGGTCGGTGTGATCATCCCGGGCACATTGTCGAGCGGGAAGAAGACAGGATTGCCTTCGTAGTTGATGATTTCGGCAATGCACGTGTTGCTGTTGCCGGTTCCCCAAGGCGTGCACGGTTTCATGCAGGTGCAGGTTGCGCCTGGTTGGCACCCGGTCACGTTGCCGGGAACGATCTTCTCGTCGTACGGGTTGCAAGCCGAGCACGTGGTGTCGGTGTCGGGGCACCAACGAATGTTGCCATAGCCTTGCCACTGTTTGTCGTCGAGGAGCCAATTCACGTAGCCGCCGCGGCCGTGGTTGTGCAAGGTCATCGTGGTCTTGTACGTTGTGTTGGTGTCGGCCACATCGCGGTACCAATTGGCGAGGCTCGCTGCGCTGGTGATGTAGCCGGTGCCGCCGATCACGCCGGACGACTCGGGCTTTCCGTCTTTGTCCAGCGTGTCTTTGACCAGCCCCGTGACCGCGGAGTTTTTGCCGCTGGCGCCGGGCTCGAAGTCGCCACCGAAGCGGAAGTCTCGGTACACGACTGGAACGGTCATGGTGTCTGCGGTTGCCGCCGGCTGTTCGCATTGGAAGTCGGGCTCTACTTTGCAGTCGGATGAGCAGCCGTCGCCGTTGACAGTATTGCCGTCGTCGCACACGCCACCCGGCATCACCGGACCGTCGGGCTGCGCCGGCATGACGATGCCATCGCCACATTTCGAGGTGCAGGTGCCGGTGGTGGAGTCGCAGCTGGGTTCGATACGGCAACTCGGTGAGCAGCCGTCGCCGGGCAGCGTGTTGCCGTCATCGCAGCCTTCGCTGCCTTCGACCTTTCCGTCGCCGCACTTGGTTTGCCGACAGGTGGGCGGACTGCCGGCGCAGACCCAGCCCGGATTCCATTTGCACGTGCTGGAGCACGCCTGGTTCACGTTGGTCCCCTTCACGCCGGGATCGCATTGCTCCATCGGCGCGAAGACGTAGCCGTCGCCACAGTCGGGAACGCATGGGGCGTTGCTGAACGGACAGGCGTAGTGGTCCTCGATGGTGCACGTCGAGGAGCAGCCATCGCCGCTCGTGGTGTTGCCATCGTCGCACTGTTCGTTGCCCTCGACCGTGCCGTTGCCGCACTTGATGACCGGGCATTGGCAGAGCGACCCGGGAACGCACGTGCAGCCGGCTGCCTTGACCTTGCAGTTGCCGGAGCAGCCGTCACCGTCGTTCGCGTTGCCGTCGTCACAGACTTCGCCGAGCGCAGCGCTGACCACGCCGTCGCCACAGCGCGGCGACTGTTTGCACGGGCTACCGGGTTTGGGGCAAACCCAGCCCGGCTCGAGCTGACAACTGCTGCTGCAGCCGTCGTTGTCATCCGCGTTGCCGTCGTCGCAGTTTTCGCCGGATTCGATGCGCCGGTTGCCACATTGGGAAACCCGCGCGCAGGGCTGCCCTGGCGTGCACTGGAAGGCGCCGTCTTGTACCGTGCAAGTCGCATTGCAGCCGTCTTTGTCGATGGTGTTGCCGTCGTCGCAGACTTCGCCCGGGCCGACGGTGCCATCGCCGCAAATCACCTTCCGCTTGCAGGGGCCGGCCTTCGGGCATTCCCAGTTCGGCTCGACCTTGCACACGCCATTGCAGCCATCGCCCGGCAAGGCGTTGCCATCGTCGCATTCTTCACTCGGCTGATTGTTGATGGCGTCGCCACAGCCAGGTGGTGCCTGGACCTTGCATCCGGATGTGTCGTTGCTGTTGCAGGGTTTGTTCGTGCCGCCGGTTCCGGTGCTGCCGCCTTTGCCGAGGATGGACGTCAGGTCGATACCAGCGCCGCCCGCGCCACCACCTGGAGCTCCGCCATGGCCGCCGACGTTGCCGGCCGAAGGGTCGCCGATCGAGGGAGTGTTACAGTTCGCTGCCATCGCAAGCACGCCGACGGCGAAGCCGGCCAGAGACATTGCAAACAGGCGAGCTGACAGACGTCGAACAGACGGGCATGATTTCATAGCAGGGGCCTCGGGGGGGGGCGCAGGCCTACGTGCGGGTGTTGGTCGTTTGCCTGCAACCAAAGTGTAGCAACTTCCGCGAATGAATACTGTTTTCAGGTCCAAGCGGATCTGTGGCGACAACGTAAGCGGAAGTCCCACAGGGCGCTCGCCGGCCTGACGACGTGTTGGATGCTGGCCCGAGGTGCAGGCGGGCCCAATGCATCAGCAGAGTCAGGTCGGCAATGCCGTCGCGATTGCTGGCCAAAGCGCGGTGAACCCGCTTATGCTCGTCCGGCCTTCGCTGCCACCGATTCGGCACTGGTTGCCGAGCTGCGGGCGGTGCGGCCATCAGCGCAAGCGACACCTTGAAGTCTCTCAATCCAAACCGTCGGTACGCCATCATTCTGGGCGGGCTCGTGATCTGTTCCGCGTTGGTCCTGTTTGGGCGTGCGCTGCTCGTCGGCGACACCTTCGCAGAGCGCGACCTCGGCAGCTACTACTACGCGGCCAAGTGGCTGATTGCGCCGCTCGCGCGTCTTTCGCGCGACATTCCGCTGTGGAATCCCTTCTTTGCCTCGGGGCAGCCCTTCGCCGCCAACCCTGAAAACGAGCTGTTTCATCCGCTGACGTCGCTGTTCTTCTTGCTGCCCTACGACTGGGCGTTTCGTCTGCAGGTTATCCTGCCGCCGCTCTTTGCCGTCCCGTGCATGGCCTGGTTTCTGCGCACCTTGCGCCGCAGTCGCCCGGCAGCGCTGCTTGGCGGGGTAGCGTGGGGGGTGGGCGGCTTTCTGCTCTCTGCGACCAACGTGCTACCACTTCTGTTTGCTTCGGCGCCTCTTCCGCTGACCTTGGGCTTTGCGGTTAGAATCCTGGGGCGTCCGTCGGGGACGAACACGGTCGGCTTCTGTCTTTGCTTGGCCCTGCAATGCCTGGCAGGTGAGCCCATGAGCCTGCTTGCTACATTGCTTCTGTTGGTTACGACCGTGTTGTCTTGGCCGAGGGCGCCAAGCCGAAGATCTTGGCCCTTCCTGCTGGTCGGAGGGGCGCTTGGACTCCTTCTCGCTGCGGTGGTCTTGCTGCCCGGCGCGCATCATGCCGCGCAAACCATTCGCGCAAGTGGCTTGGCCGATTCCATGGCCAACGAGTGGTCCATGCCGCCATTACGCGCACTCGAGCTGCTCTCCCCGCACGTTCTTGGTCACGTGGATCGAGGCAATCTCGACCGTTACTGGGGAACGCATTTCTATGGCCCCAAGTTCTTTGCCTATTACTATTCGCTCTATCCAGGATTGTTGGTTGGTCTGCTCGCGCTCTTTGCGTGGTTCACCCGACGGCACCGGCTCTGGTTGTGGGGCGCCACGGCGTTGCTCGGGTATTCGATTGCCGTCGGCGATCACTTCGTCATCTGGTTGGGGTTGCGGCACGTTCCGGGCCTGTCGGGCCTGCGCTATCCGGAAAAGGCAGCCGTGATCTTCTTCCTGTCGGCCGTGGTTGCTGCAGCCCACGGCTTCGATTGGGTTGTGCTTGGTTTTCGTCGCAGGCGTCGCTCGCTGTTGCTTGCGTTGAGCGCTGTCGCCGTGGCGGGGCTCGGCGTGGCGGTCGTGCTGTGCGTCCGCCGGCACGCGCTCGCAGAGCGAATGATCGTCGCGGACGGAATTCGCGACGCAACTCGCATGTCGGTCGTTGCCGCCGTTCTGATCTTGGCGCTTTGGTTTTCGCGATCCTGGCGACGCGAGCGGCGTGGTTGGTTGCTTTGCGGTCTCGTTTGCTTGGACCTGCTCAGCGTGGGTAGGGAGCTCGTGCCGAGCGTGCCGGTGGCCCACGTGGCCATGCCGCCCCAGTTTCTGGCTGCGCTGGTGAGCCCGGATCGCGACGACCTAATCTTCCACATGGCGGAATGGAATTCGTCCTTCTCGGAATCCGGCGGTCTGGCCAAGCCGCCCATTCCGGCGCGCTGGGGCCTGGCGATGACCCTGGAACGTGATTTCGATTTTACCCAGCTCCGGTGGACCCACGACAGTACTCTCGCGTGGATCGAAGTCGCCAGGTCCGATCCGCACCTCATCGAGCCGATGCTCGCCCGTCGGGGCGTGACCGCCATTGTAAAGTTCGCCGACGGCGCACATTGGGAAAACAACCGTCTGGTCGGGCCCGGCGGAGGTCCGGCGGTCGAGACCCTGGTTGCTCGCGAGACCAACCCCTTTGCTTTCGCAGCGGCACGCGTTGAGCGTGTGCATGGCGTGGAGGGTTGGAAGGATAGGGTTCGGCAATTGGGCAAGGAGGCTGCGAACACGGTATGCGTCGAGGACGATCAGCTGGAAACGCTAGAGCTCCCGCCGAGTGCGGCTCAGATCAAGCTGGCGCGAAGCAGTCCGATGGCGCTCGGCATGGAGATTCTTACGCACGGTCCCGGCTCCGCGCTTGTCGCCATCAATCAGACTTGGCATCCCGGCTGGCGCGCACGACTGGATGGTCAGCCGACCCGACTGATTCGCACCGACCTGGCGCTGTCGGGCGTGCTGGTCCCGCCCGGCCAGCACAGCGTAGAGCTCGAGTATGACGATCCGTGGTTGCGCGTGGGTTTCTTGATTTCGCTGCTCGCCGGCTTCGCGTGCCTGCTGCTGATCGCGGGCCCGCGACTGGTCGGGTTCGTTCGTCGCTTGCTTGCCCGAAAGCGCGCCCCAACGTTGGGTTGACCGCAGGCGGTTCGTGGATCGAAGAACGCGTTCGTCGCCCACGCGCCGTGCGCGCGTTAGCGACAGATGGCCCATCGGCGTGATAGAAGCTCCGCGCACCAGGTTCGTCTTGCGTATCGCCTTTGTCACATTCCCGGACGTGGTCGGATGACATCCGACGGGAAGCCCTTTCCCGACGGCAAGGTTCTGCTGCGCGCGACGCAGGCCGAATCGGCCGGAGCGGGACTGCGTGTGGCCGGGCTGTCGGTGTGCGAGCGGAGCTGGAGGCAGCTTCGCTCGGTGAAGCTGGAGGTTGTGCTGGCCAGCGATGGAAGCTGCCCCTTGCCTAAGACGCTGCCCTCGGGCATCGACGTGCGAGCGGTTGCGTCGGCCGACGACATGGACAAGCTGCGATCCGAATTGGCGGGCGTGCAAGAGGTCGGCGCCGATGAAGTGCGGCCGGTCGCTCGCGACTTCGCCAGCGCGATTCGGGTCACCGACGCGGCCTCGCGCAAGCGCGCGGAGGATGCCATCTTCGCCCAGCTCTTGCGCGGCGATCTTGGCATCGTCGCTCGCTATCTGAACAAGCCCATTTCTTTCCGCATCACACGCTATCTGCTGTGCCATCTGCCCCTGACGCCCAATCAAGTGTCGGTGGCTGCGGCCTTGGTTGGCCTTTGTGGCGCGGCCTTGGTGGCCACCGGCCGGCATTGGCTGATGATTGCCGGTTTCCTGCTCGCTCATGCGCAGTCGGTGCTTGACGGGTGTGACGGCGAGCTGGCGCGTGTGCGTTTTCAGCAAAGCAAGGTCGGCGAATGGCTCGACACCCTGATCGACGAGGGGCTCAACATCGCGTTGTTTGCTTGCACGGGAATCGGGCTTTGGCGACAGAGCGGCAGCACGCTCGCTCTTGCAGTCGGCCTGACGGCAGCGTCGATCCATGTTTTCTACGATGTGGTCGCGTTGACCGAGCTTGCCCGCCAGGGGCAAGGTGGCGAGCTCATGCGCATCCGCTGGTGGCTGACCGGCGGTATCGACATGAAGAACCGAACTGGGCAGAAGCACGGCGATCTGGTCGTCATCGTCCATGGATTCACGCGGCGCGATTTCTTCGTGCTTGCCTTCTTCCTCTACGCCTTGGCCGGCCTACCTTTTCTCGCCCTCGTGCATGCGTCGATCATCGCCGTCGGGCAGTTGGTGCTGACCTCGGGCCAAGTGGCCTGGCGGCTGACGCGATCGGGCGGCCGCTAACCCGGTGTCGCCGGCTTGCGGCGGATTTGTTTCACGTAGCCGGTCAGCGATTGCGCAAGGCTTGTCGGGCGATTGATGAGCGCCGCGATTTCGACGTAGCAGCGATCCGGACACTGGGAACAATTCTTGGGGGGTGAACCGTAAAGCTTCGCCCCTTCCTTCATGGCAGCCTTGAGCGATCCAGCTTTGAGCAGATCCACCTTGACGTAGCCCTTGATTTCGCGGCAGGGATACGCCAGCCAGCCTCGGAAATCGACGTGCGGAACCACGGTCGGCGTGCACGCGAATCGCTTGTGGTCGCGAATCGTCCGGAAGTAGAGCTCGCTGCCGGACACTGGCAATCCCTTGCGCTTGGCTTCGATGATGGTGTCGAGAAATCGAGGAAACTCCGGATCCTCGACGAGCTTGGGCGAGGGCACCGCGCCCACGCCGTCTTGGATCACCGTTAGGTGTTGGATGGAAAAATCCGCGCCGACCGAGAAGCAATGCTCCATTACCCGCCGCGCCTCGGCTACCCGCCCGGGGCGAACCACGCTGGTCACCGTGCAAACGAACTTCGGGTTGGTCTTTCGCAGCGAGGCTGCCCAAGCGATGTTGTCCAGAAGCTGCTTGATGTGCCCGGGCTGCTTGGGCAACTCGGGGTCGTCGCGTCCCTCGTCGAGGCCATCCATGCTGATGACCAAATTGTCGAGGTACTTGACCACGTCGGGGCGTGTGTGCAGCAGAAGCCCGTTGGTGTTCATCGCTAGATACAAGAACTTCTGCGCGCGCGCATACGCCAGAAGCTCAACGATATCGGTACGCAGCAGCGGTTCGCCACCGGTGAGGTACAGCGTCTCGCAGGCATCGCGCAGGATGCGAATCAGGCGCTGCATGGATTCGAGCGGCAGAACCTGACTTCCGTATTCGGCGTTTCGGTGCGCACCGAAGTCCGCGCAATAGGTGCAGCGAAGGTTGCACAGCGGGGTCACGTACAGCGTCGGCAGGATTGGGGCGAAGTGCACCGACGAGGTGAAGTGCGCGCGGGCGATGTTTTTCAGGCAGAGGCCGACGGTTTTCCACATGCGGGACGGATGTCTACTATATTTGGCGCCCGTTTGCCTCTGCCGTGTGCGTGGTGGGCCGTCGAGGGGGAACGCCCAACTTCTCGCGCTTCTCGACGGGCAGCCTCCGGTCGCTGATAATAGGGGTCAGGCGATGTTCAGCAAACACAAGACATCACACGCGTTTCCAGATTCCGTACCGCCCTCGCCGGGGCCAAGCCGAAGAGAGTTCCTTGCCGCCTCCTTCGTGGGATGCGCAGGGGGAATGCTCACCGCTGGTCTTGCGGCGTGCAATGGCACCGGCGGCCGCACCGTCTGCAACCGCAGGATCGGCGATGCGCACGCGGGAGGGGTGCTTTGCCTTGCAGTCGCGCCGGGCGGGGGATTGCTGGCGTCGGGCGCCGAGGATTCACTGGTCAAACTGTGGCGACTGCCTGACGGAACCTTGGCTGGCAGCCTAACCGGGCACAGTGGCGCTGTCACGGCGGTTGCAGTGTCCCCCGACGGCGCGCTGCTTGCCTCCGGCGGCGCGGATGCGACCGTCAGACTGTGGAATCTCGGCGACGGTTCGTTGCTGAGGACCCTCCCGGGCCACACCGACGGTGTGACCAGCGTTGTCCTTTCTCCGGGGGGCCAAATCTTGGCGTCCGGCAGTGCAGATGCGTCGATCAGGTTGTGGAACGCGGCCGACGGCAGCCCCATCGCGACGCTGGCAGGGCACACGCAGGCCGTTAATGCGCTGGCCGTCAGCCCTGACGGGACCTATCTGGTCTCGTCGGCGCAAGATTCGAGTCTGAGACTGTGGAGTCTTCCCGACGGCGGCCTCATCGCCGAGGTTTCACTGGACGCTCCGGCGCGAGCGCTGGCAATGAGCCTCGATGGTGCGCGGATGGCTTCGGGCGGGGCCGCCGGTGGCGTCGTTCTGTGGACGATGCCGAGCTGTACGGCGGAGAAGGTCCTCAAGCCGACCGGCGGGGAAACCCACGCTGTGGCGATGTCGCCCGACAAGTCCATCGTTGCCTCGGGCGGAATTGACGAGGTCGTCCAACTCTGGCGCGCTTCCGACGCCGTCCGTACCCAGACGATCCGCGATCATACGGGAACCATCGCTGCGCTGGCCGTCACACCCGACGGGAAGCTTCTGGTTTCGGCTGGCGCCGATCGCAGCATCCGCTTTTGGCAGTTGCCCGACGGAAAATACGCCGGCAGCGCCAGCGATCCGGCGCTGCCCTTGCGCGAGGTGGTCTCGTTTTCCTGCTGAACGCGTCTAGTTGAAGGTCAGCGAGCCCAGGAGTGAGACCGCAGCCGCCGTCATGCGCGTGGAGTTGCTGGGATCGGACATACTGGCAAGGTGGAGCTGGCCGGCCAAACCCAAACCCAAGCGGCGGCCAATCCACCATTCTTTGCCGACCATGAGGGACACGCCCAGGCCAAGGTTTGTGTCCCCAGCCGGGTACTGGGAATACGTGTCGCTGAAGGAGATCTTGGTGAAGGCCAATGTACCCGAGAAGTACAGGTTGGCCGGCTCAAGGTAGTAGGCGATGCCCGGCCCAAAGCCGTACATTTCCACGTCGTATCCCGAAGAGCCCAGAGAGCCCCCGTAATTCTGGTCGGCATTGATCACCGACGTGCCCAGAATCTCACCGAAGAGGATCAGATTGGGAGCGACAGCTCCACCAAGCGCTCCACCGGCAGTTACCCCGAATCCCGAGTAGCTGAGGGTTGCCCCGTGGTAGCTCTCCGACGCTGAAAGGTAGCCCACGCCCAGGGTAAAGCGCACGAAGAACCCCTCGTGCGCTTGGGGTGAGTAGTAGTAAGGAGCCGGGGCATACCGGCGTGGAGGCGGAGAATAGTAGCCGGGCGGTAGCGGCGGCGGACCGTAGGCGGGACCGTAGTAGGGTTGCTGCGCGAGGGCGGCCGATTCGCCAATGAGCAGTGCGCCGCTTGCCAGCACAAGCGAAAACAGCAGTCGAAGGTATGGGCGCATGCGGAGTCCTCCTGGGGTCGTGGGTGATTTTGCGTTACAGCTGTCGACGACGGAACTTCTGTTGGACGGCCTGTCCGCTTCCGCCATTCACAAGTGCAGCCGGAGTGCCAACACTTGCTGCAGGTTCGATGCGATATTGCGCAGGTTGTTGACTTTCGACGCGCCGCTTGCGCGCGGGCGAAGCGTGATCGGAAGGTTCTTGATGCGCGCTCCGTCTCGTTGGGCGCGAAGGATGAGCTCCATCAGCACAGTCCAGCCGCGACCGCGCGATACAAGCGTCATGCGGTCGAGCAGTGCGCGACGGAACATGACGATCCCTTGAAAGCGCGGAAACTGCCCGAACAACGCGCGTAGCAAGACTCGCTCGGTAAAGGAAAGCACCCGCCCAAGGAGCGCGTCGCGACGCTGCGGTAGGGTTCCCAGAATCAGGTCGGCGTCGGCGATGGCGCCGAGATACTGGCCGATGATGGTCGCGGGAAACTGGCCATCGGCCGGAAAGAAGGTGAGAAGCTCGCCGCGTGCTTCGGCGAATCCGGTGCGATACACCGCGCCGAGACCACGGTTTCCTTCGTGGTGGAGGGCGCGCGTGCACGGCAGCGTCCGGCCCAACTGGTCGACAATTCCGCCGCTTCCATCCGCGCTGCCATCGTCGACCACCAACAGCTCATACGTGGCGCCAAGGCGCACGAGCTCGTCGTGGATTTCGCGCGCGACAGCGTCCACGCTGGCCGCTTCGTTGTAGGCCATGAGTACGACGGACAGGCGTGGCAGAGACGGCGGTGTGGTCATCGGATCCGTGGTTGCGTCTTCCTTGGCGGGCGGAACCAAACGTGGCGCCAGGAGGCTCGGGAGTGCAAGCATCACGCACACGAGGCTCGTTCGTCAACCGCGCAGAAACTTGATGAACTTGATATTCCTGGCCATCTTGTCGATGCTAAGGGAATCGCGTGAGTGTCGGCGGGCTTTGCCTGGCGGGACTCATCGCGTGAGCTCGCAGGAACCCTCCCAGGGTTCTTTCCTAGGAGAGACGGCATGTCGACGTTGCGTTACTTGATCGCGATCTTTGTTGCCTGGGGTTTCCTTGGATGTGGCCGGGAGACTTCGCCTTTCTGTCCGCAGGGTCTTTATCCGGTGAAAGAACGCAGCGTCGTTGGCAAGACCATGTGGTGTGAAAGCAAGGACAAGCTTCGCTCGCAGTGGATCGAATGGCACAAGGACAGCACGACTCTGCGGCAAAGTTGCGCCTATCGCGACGGCAAGGCAGAAGGATCGTTTTCCGCCTGGCACCCTGAGGGAAAGCTCTGGGTGCAGGGGCAGTTCTCGGGTGGGCAGAAGGCCGGCAAGTGGAAGCAGTGGGATGCCGGCGGCAACGAGGTCGCGGAGGGGGAATACTCCAGCGGCCGCTTGGTCGCGGGCGCACCTGTCGCTGCCATGGCCGACTGTGAAAAGGCGGTCGGTCGGCGCTAGGGCGTGAGGTCTCGCTCCAGCGAACTGAGAACGAGCGCAGCCAGCGGTGAGCTCCGGCCTACTCGGTCTTCGTCCCCGCGGCTTCCTTCGCCTCTGGCTTGATCAACTCCAGGCGTTCGGCGAGGGTGTGCAGGGCTTTCGGTGCGGCCTTGTCTTGCTTGCGGAGCAGTGCCAAATGCTCCCAGACGATCTCCTGTACGCGGCGCCAGTCATCGGTGGCTTGTGTGGGGCCCGCGCGGCTGGCCAGCTCGAGGGCGAGTTGCCAGTCGGCCTGTGGGACGGTCTTCTTACCGCCGAACCTGGCTTCCAGGAAGGTGGCAAGGGCGCGCGCGAGTAGGCCTGCCAGGGCGGCCTGTTCGCTGGTCGTGCAGGTGGTGAGCCTGTCGGCGACGGCGAGGAGCGCTTTGCAGCCCGAAGCTTCGTCGCAGTCGGCGGCCATCCGAACCAGCGCGCCGAGCCGCAAGGCTTGGACCGCTTCGTCGTCCAGGTCGTCGAGGCCGAGTCGATCTCGTCCGATCTGGCATCGAAAGTCGGCCTTCCCGTCGTGCGAGGCCGAGAAGCCCAACGTCGTGCTTTGGCCGTTCCTTTGATCGGTGACGGTCGCCTTGCCTCGCAGTGACCTCGGCGCGGCTTGCGTCGCGGGACAGTTGGTGGTCACTGCGAAGCCCGGCACTCGATTTTGCCCTGATGCCATCGAGGCCAGACACGAGAAAGCGGAACGTGCAACCGCGCGTTCGGGCGTGATCCGGTCTTTGCACGCACGGACAAAGGCATCGGCGCCCGTGCCGAGCTTGCGGTTGTTGCTCCGAGCATCGGCCAGCACATCGAGGAAAATCTTGGTCGGCGGCCGACCTCCAAGCTCGGTCCACAGATCCATGGCATGGGCAGCTCGGCGCAGAGCGATGGCGGCCTCCGGGCCGGCAATGTCGTCGAAGAACCAGGCGCAGCTCGCGTACATGAGCAGAAGTGAGCGCTGCATTTCCATCAGCAAGAGTGCGCGTATCGAGAGCTTGCCGCGATCGCTCTGCAGTTTTGGCCGGCCGATGGAACGAAGGAGTTGCTTGCGCGTCTCGGGCTCGTCGTCGGCGACCCTGCCGTAGGCGTCCCGCGCCTGCCACGGCTCGGCGAACAGGTCCGCGGCCACGTCTTCGAAGAACGGCGTGCTGCGATCACGGAGCAAATCGAGAGCCTTGCGCAAAGGACCGCGCCAGGCTTGGCTCGAGCCCTTCACGTTGTCCATTCGGCAGCCGCAGTCGCGCAACCACCGCCCGATGCCATGCGAACAGCTCCATGCCGTGCCTTCGCCGTCGGGACCGGGCCGCAGCCGCAGTTCCCACGTGGGCGGATTTCCGGCCAGGTACGCGCCGAGGTTCGTCACTTCGATGGCATCCGCCGGCGCAGAGACACTGACCGCATAGGCGAGGGTCAGGTCGGCGAATTTTTTGTGGTGGCCGTACAGCTCGCCGTCGGACGCCGCCAGCACCAGGGGCTTGCCGTCGACCTTCGATCGCTCGGCCGAACGCCGCATCGCTTGCAGGAAGCTGGTCGCGTCGCGGGTCGCGGTTCCGAAGGCGAGATCGCGCGACAGCGGACCGTCGAAGATGCCAATGGCGATGGACCGGCCCGAACCGTCGGGGTGAAGAAAACGATACGCGCGCCCGGTGTCGATGCTGTCAGGGGTGACCTCTTCCCATTCGCCGTCGGGCGGCCGGACCGCTTCGATTTGTTCGGGGGCCAGGATGGTGTACTCGACGTCGGCATCCATCAGCGCGGCGAGGGAGGCTGGATTGGCTGCCGTCTCGGGCAGCCACATGCCTTTCGCCTCGTGGCCGAAGCGCCGTCGGAAATCGCAGAGACCCCAGCGAATCTGCGTGCGCAGATCATGCTCGGAAAGCAGCGGAGTGATGGGGTGGCCCCAAACCTGGGCCATGGCGCCGCCGGCGGACAGGCGCTCTTGCTGGGCGGCATCGCCTTCCCGCATTCGGCGCATGACGTGGCTGTCGTAGCGGTCAATCCAGCGGGCGAGGGTAGGGCCGAGATCGAAGGAAATGCTGGCGTAGTTGTTTACGATCGAGCCGATGTGGTCCTTGGATCCGTAGATTCGGGCGTAGGCATTGGCCCGGTAGCACTCGGCGTGAATGCGCGCATTCCAGTTGGGGAATGGCGCGGCGCTGGGCTCGCGCGGGACCTCGTCGGTCCACGGATTTTCGCGAGGCGGCTGATAGAAGTGCCCGTGGACGACCAGAGCAATAGGCTGGGTTTTCTTCATAGAGGCCATCGACTGTACCGTGCGGCAGCCTTTTTTGCACGGACGTCACGTGCCGGCGGCCGGAACCGAAACCGGATCCAGCCACGGAACCGGATCCGGCATCCGGAACCGGTCCCGGCCACCGGCTCCGGTTCTTCTCTCAGAAATTTCGCGCGCGTGTAAGCCAGGTGTCGCGCGCCTTTCCGACGACGGTGATCCCGCCTTGGCTGACATGGTGGCGAACCGCATCGCGAGCCAGGTCGTGGCCGATGTGATCGCCGGGCGCAACTCGCACGTTCTTGTCGATGATGGCTCGTTGAACCCGCGCCCCTCGGCCGACGTGGACGTTGTCGAACAGAACCGAATCGCGCACCTCGGCACCCTCATCAACCCAAACGTTGCGGCCGAGCACGCTGTCCTT
>PMLH01000471.1 GCA_003159055.1 Myxococcales bacterium | reverse complement strand
GTCCCCTTTGGCCGCGTTGCCGTCGTCGCAAGCCTCGTTGTGCACGATGCCGTCGCCGCAGGGCGATTTGCACATGCCCGTCGAGCAATCGGGCTCGACCTGACAATCCTCCGAGCAGCCGTCGAACGGCATTGTGTTGCCGTCGTCGCAGCCCTCAGAGCCCTCCTTCTTGCCGTCGCCGCACGCGGTCTTCGAACAGACGCTGGGGCTGCCGTCGCACTTCCAGCCGACCTCGATTTTGCACACTGCCGAGCAGCCATCGCCGCTCTTGGTATTGCCGTCATCGCAGGCTTCGCTGCCGCTCTGGATGCCATCGCCGCACTTCGGGGTGCACGGTTTGCCCGGCACCCGGCACTGCCAGCCCGACTCGATGGTCTTGCAGTCGGCCGAGCAGCCGTCGCCGCTTTGGGTGTTGCCGTCGTCGCAGGCTTCGTCCGACGTCAGCACCCCGTTACCGCACACCGCGAGGTTCTTGCAGGGCTGGCCGGCTTTCGGGCAGTCGTAGTTGCTCTCGATCTGACAAATCTTACTGCAGCCATCGCCGCTGTCGGCGTTGCCGTCGTCGCATTGCTCGGTCCCGTCGAGAACACCGTTGCCGCACGTGCTTTGGGGCACGTCGGCGCTGGCGTCGGGCGGGAGAATCAGGACTGTGATTCCGCTGCCACCAGAGCCACTGCTGCCACCTGTTTGGGCGGCGTTTCCGGCGGGTCCGCTCATGCTGCCGCCCGAGGATTCGCCTACCGTGTCGGTCGCGCTGGATGAGCACGCGGCAAGCGCTGCGCCACCAACGAGCAGAAGGGCCAGGGCCAAGCGAGATGGAAGGGTAGCTCGGATCCCAGCAGAATTGCACGACGACAGCTCGATATTCGTCATTGGTTACCTCGACACGTCGGGTTCAAATGTCGGAACGGGGATGGTCAGGCGTTTGGCAAAGCAATTCTCGTGAGTATACGACCCCCTTTCGCCGTTCTGTTGAGCGAGAAGGCTGCATGTTGAAACTCCCTGACTTCCGGTGCCCTCCGCGCGAAATCCTTCAACTCGCGTTACAATGAGGCGACCGATCCTATCGGGAGGAATCTGATGCCGAAGCTTGCGACCATCGTCTTTGGGAGCCTGGGACTGCTGGGGGCGTCCATCGCGCAGGGTGGCGACGAGCCACCTATTCGCGCTGAAGGTCGCGCCGAGCCCTACCTGAAGGCACTTCACGCGAAAGTGCATCGGGTCTGGACCGACAGCTTCCTCGTCATGGCCGAGAGCCAGCTGCCCAAGGATCATCCGATCAATCTTCCGTCGCGAGCAGCGCAACTCGAGGTCATCATCACCTCAGAGGGCAAACTCGCCGACGTGAAAGTCGCCAAGCCGTCTGGATCGAGCGACTTCGACGGATCCGCCGTGGACGTCATCAAGGCCTCGGCCCCATTTGTGGTTGCCCCCGAAGAGGTCCTTTCCGACGACGGCAAGGTGCACGTGCGGTGGACGCTGGCCCGGGACGACCGTCGCTGTTCTGGTGCAAGCATCGACGTTCAAACCGGCCTGCTCGACGAGGTCGTGCCGATGCTGGTGGCGCAAGGTCGAGAGACCGCCGCGCTCGCCCGTCTCAAGGCCGCCGACGAAACCGAACGCCAAGCCGCGTTCACCAAGTTCGCACGCGCGTGGCTGGACCGTGCCGAGGACGACAAAGAGCTGGCCATTCGGGTCGCCGTGGCCAATGCGACAGCGGGCGACGCCCGCGGCGCCGAGCGACTGCGCAAGGCCGCTGCCGAGAACGAGCAGGTCGAGCTTGCCACGCGCGGCCTCGCGCTGCTCAAGACCGGTTTGTGTGCGTTGGCGAAGGCGCCCGACGAGGAATGCCTGGTGGCCGCGATTGGCGTGGCCAAGAATCGGCAAGCTCCCGCAGTGGAGCGAATCGCGGTGATCGAGGCTCTGGGAACCCGGGACGAGCCCGAAGCAAAGGCAGCGCTCAAGGCGCTGTTCAAAGACAGCGCCCCGGCCATTCGAGCGGCCGCGATCCTTGCAGAGGCACGCGCCGGCGCGGGCAAGGGCGCCGTGTTTCGGCTGACCGCCCTACTCCGCGATCCTTCAGTCGAGGTTCGCACAGCAGCGGCCGCAGCACTCGTGCGAGTCGGCGGTGAGGATGCGCTTGAGCAGCTCTTCCAACTGTTCAAAGAAAAGGACGTGCGTCCCTACCAGGCCGTCGCGCGCGAGTTGGGACGCCTTTCCGGCGAGGCCTCGGCGCAGCTGCTCGGGCGCTTCTTGCGCAGAGACGACCGGCGTATCCAATTGGCGGGCGCGCGCGCATTGGCCAGGCGACACGACACGGCCGCCGCGAAGAACTTGGCCGACCTCGCCAAAGGCTCGGATGCCGAGTTGCGCTTCCTCGCTGCTTCCGCAATCGCAGACGCCGAACAGCGCAAGGCGGCCGTGGAAGCGCCCGACGGGTACGGCTGGAAGGACTCGTGCGTGGCGCTCGCCGAGGGCAACGGCAAGCTCACCGCGGTCGACTGGATCCTGGCCCAGTTCCCCAAGCTCGACCCCGAAGCCCGCATCGACCTGATGGGCGCCTGGCTAGCGGCAACGCGAACGAAGAGCTAGCCCGGCTCCGGCCAATGTGACAGTCCGATCCGGTTGCCCTCGGGGTCGCGGACGTAGATCGTGTAGTCCGTCTGTTGGCAGATGGGGTGGCCGGCCTGCGCGAGCTTTGCGATCCAGGCAGCGCGATCGCTGCGCGAGATTTGCAGGGCGACAAGGTGAAGACCTGCAGCCTCTTCGGACTTCACCGGCGCGACTTCCGTCGCGCGCTCAAGCGCCAGGAACGCCCCGTCGCCCAGATCCAGCCAGAGCGACCGTTCGCTCTTTCCATCGGCGGCTGGCCAGCGACGAAGTACCGGCACGCCCAACACGCCCACATAGAAGTCCTCCGCCCGCGCCAGGTCGACGACCTTTACGGCGACGTGGTGGATACAGGTGGCTCTCATGCTTGCGACTCTACTTGATGGCGCCAGGTGGTGCCGCTGTTCCGCAGGCTGGTTCGGGACCATCGGGTTTCGTGGTACGGTATTCTCCGTGAGTATTTCGGCACCTGAGCATCCCCGAGCCCTTCGCGTAGAGATTCTGGAAGGAGATCTGGTCGTCTATCTCGAAGACGGCCGGACCGTTTGCGTGCCGCTCGAGTGGTTCCCGAAGCTGCGCGATGCCNNCCACTGGCCGAAGCTGGACGAGGACCTTTCCGTGCGCGGCCTGCTGGTGCCCGAATCTGTTCACCAGCGTCAGCAGAGCGCGTAGCACGCTGTCGCAGCGGACGCGTTGCCCGCAAGGTGATGTGCGCCGACGACCCAGCCCTCGGCTTGAACCGCCGATCGATCCGACTTATATCAAAGCCATAGAGTGTAAGGCAAGTTACAGTCGAGACATCTGTTTCCGAGAACTTCCCTCGCCGGGAAAGAAGATCGCACAAAACATTGCGAACCCACTACAACCGACAAAAAAACGACTAGGCTTGCGAAATTCTTCATCCCCTTGCATGGGAGAACTTAGACAAAAGGAGCTCATCAATGACGAAGCGAACGGTGCAAACATTCGGACTGATGCTGCTGGCGACGCCAGTGATGCTTGTTGGCTGCGGCAGCAGCGACAATGGCGGTGGCACGGGCGGCACAGGTGGTATCAGCGGCCTGAAGTACGACAGCGCTGTGGGCACGGGCGGAGCGCGCCTGGACGGTGGCGGAACCCCTGACGTTCAGCCTCCTCCGGTGGATACCTACATAGCCATCGACGCCACGGTGGTCCCCGACGCCCCGGTGGTTCCCGACGCCCCGGTCGTGCTCGACGTTGCCCCAGTGCTCGACGTGAACCTCATCAATGACG
>PMLH01000301.1:19440-20690 GCA_003159055.1 Myxococcales bacterium | reverse complement strand
CGCCGGCCTCTCCCCGCAAGCGGGTAGAGGCTAGGTCAGGGGCTCGACTCTTTGTCCGACGGAAATGCGCCGGCGCGTACGTCGGACACGTACGCCGAGAACGCGGCGATGACCTCTTTGCCTAGCTCGGCGTAGCGGCGGGCGAAGCGGGGGGACCATTCGGGATCGAGACCGAGAAGATCGTGCATCACCAACACCTGGCCGTCGCACGACGGGCCGGCGCCGATGCCAATGGTGGGAACGGAAATTGCTTGGGTGATGGCAGCAGCAAGGGCTGCGGGAACGTGCTCGATGACAATGGCGTAGGCCCCGGCTGCGGCCACCGCGCGCGCATCGGCAAGAATCGACTGCGCTTGGTCGTCGCTCTTGCCTTGTAACTTGAATCCACCAAACTTGTGCACCGACTGGGGCGTCATCCCGACGTGCCCCATCACGGGAATGCCAATCGAAACCAAGCGCGCGACCAGATCCGACACCGCTTCGCCACCCTCCAGCTTCACCGCCTCGGCGCCGCCTTCCTTCAAGAGGCGCCCCGCCGCGCGGATGCCATCCTCGACCGAGACCTGGTAGCTGAGGAACGGCATATCCGCCACCACCTGCGCGTGCTCGGTTGCGCGAGCGACGATGCGGCAGTGGTAGATCATCTCGTCGAGGGTGACCGGCAAGGTGCTCGAAAGTCCTTGCACGACCATGCCCAGCGTATCCCCAACCAAGACGATGTCCATGCCAGCGCGATCCGCCAAACGAGCGAACGCCACTTCGTACGCGGTGACGACGGCGATCTTTTCGCCCTTGCCCTTGCGCTCGCGAATCGACGCACTGGTGATTTTCTTTGCCGTTGCCATGACCGCGCTGATTGTAGCAGGGGTCGGGTGCCTTAGCGCCGGCTCCAATGGTTGATGCCGGTCCGGGTCTTGCCGATCACGTCCAGCAGCGCCGCCCGGGCGTCAAGATTGCCGACGAAGTCGATCTCGGACGCGTCCACGATGTAGAGCGCGCTTTCCTCATAGCTGAAGAAGAACTCCGCGTACGCACGCGCCACTTCGCGAACGTAGTCCGACTTGATGCTCTTCTCCTCGACCCTGCCCCGCCTTTCGATCCGCGAGAGCAGGACCTCGGTCCGCGCTTGCAGGTACACGACCAGATCAGGCACCGCAACCCGCGGCCGAAGCGCCTGGTACACGCGGTCGTAAAGCGTCATCTCCTCGGCGGACAGGGTAAGCGCCGCGAACAGGCGGTCCTTGGCGAAA